>CADCPV010000471.1 GCA_902803345.1 uncultured Eubacteriales bacterium
GGAACACTCGGCGCGATTGGTTCCTTCTATTCGAAAAAGCGCCTTTCCTCGGCTGTTTCGACCGTGAACCAGATCCCGGTCATCAACGCGGATGTCGTAACGGGCTTTTCGCTGTGCATCCTTCTCGTGGTCGTGTTCGGGATCAGCAAGGACACTTACCTGCCGCTTCTCTTTGGCCATGTGACACTCTGCGCACCCTTTGTGTACCTTTCCGTGATCCCGAAGCTGAAGCAGATGGATTCGTCCCTGTATGAGGCGGCGCTGGACCTTGGCGCCACGCCTGCCACGGCTTTGTTCAAGGTCGTGATTCCGCAGATTTTCCCGGGCATGATTTCGGGCTTTTCGCTCGCGGTAACTCTGTCCCTTGACGATTATTTCATTGCAACTTACACGAAACCCGCGACTTTCGACACGATCAGTACCTATGTCGTCAACGCGACCAAGGGCTCGCAGACTGCAATCAAGACCGCGCTCTGGGCGCTGTCGACGCTGATCTTCGTGATTGTCATCCTGATTGTAGTCGGCATGAATGTGAACGCAAAGCGCGCGGATCTCAGGAATCAGCGGAAGGAGGAAGGAAGATGAAGAGACTTTTCGCACTCCTTTCTTCGGCGCTGATGCTGGCATCTTCCTGCCTGTTCCTGCTTCCCGAAACAGTATATGCGGCGGAGGAGGAAACGGTGCTTCGTGTCTGCAACTGGGAGGAATACATCGATCTCGGCGACTGGGACGAGGAGGAAACGATCGACCTTGATTCCGGGGACATCATCGGCGTGAATTCGATGGTGGAGGATTTTGAAGCGTGGTATGAGGAGACTTACGGGAAGAAAGTACGGGTTGAGTATTCTACCTTCGGCACCAACGAAGACCTCTACAACATGCTGACCCTCGGCGATGTGTATGATCTCGTGTGCCCTTCGGAGTACATGATCATGAAGCTGATGGCCGAGGACCGTGTACAGCCGCTGTCGGAGGAATTCTTCGACGAAGACAATGAGCTGAACTACTACATCAACGGCGTTTCGCCCTACATCCGGAACATCTTCGAGACACACGACATCAACGGTACAAGCTGGGACCAGTGCGCGGCCGGCTATATGTGGGGCGTAACAGGTTTTGTCTACAATCCGGAGGTTGTTTCGGAAGAAGAGGCTTCCACCTGGAAGCTGATGGAAAACACGAATTTCCGGCGGCAGATTACGGTGAAGGACAATGTCCGTGACACCTATTTTGCGGCAGTCGGGGCGCTGAAATCCGATCTTCTGACATCGGATGCCTTCCGGTCAGACCCGGACTATGCGATGAAACTGCAGGACGAAATGAATGACACCTCGCAGGAAATGATCGATGCGGCACAGGAGTATCTTCAGGGAATCAAGGACAACCTGTATTCCTTTGAAACCGACTCCGGAAAAGCCGACATGATCACGGGGAAGGTGGTTGCAAATTATCAATGGTCGGGCGACGCGGTCTATACGATGGACCAGGCGGAAGAAGACGAGTACTACCTGAATTTCGCGGTACCCGAAGAGTCGACGAATATTTATTTCGATGGCTGGGTGATGCTGAAATCCGGCATTTCCGAGGATTCCAAAAAGCAGCAGGCCGCGGAGGCATTCATCAACTTCCTGTCCCGCCCCGACAATGTCATCCGGAACATGTACTATATCGGCTATACCTCGGCGATTTCCGGCGGCGATGACGAACGGATTCTGGAATATGCGGACTGGTGCTACGGTGCGGAAGAGGATGAAGAGGATACCGTAGAATATCCGCTGGGCTACTTCTTCTCAGAAGATCCGGAGGATGAAGACTATATACTGACAGTTCCGGCAGAGGCGCTTCAGCGCCAGCTTTCAGCGCAGTACCCTTCGGAAGAAATCATCCGCCGTGCATCAATCATGGTTTATTTCAACCAGCAGGAAAGTGAACTGATCAACCGCATGTGGATCCGCGTGCGCTGCTTCAACATCAAAAACGTCCCGCTCTTCGTCTGGATCGTCCTGATTGTCCTGATCGGCGCAGGGGTCTTCCTGTACCTCAGAAACCGGCGGATCCGGGAGAATATCTGAGAGGAGGTTTTGACGGATTTCACTCCGGGACCCATACACAGCCGCTCACAGAAATAAAAGAGCCTTTCGCTTCAGGAGACCTGAAATGTCTCTGAAGCGGAAGGCTCTGTTGTAAAATGGAAGAGGTGTTATTTGCTGAATAACTCCTCACTCTGTGGAGTAGTTGTCGAAATAGCCCTGGATGTAGACGACCGGGGTGCCCTTGTCGCCGGAGCCGGAGGTCAGGTCCGAAAGGGAACCGATGAGGTCCGTGAGCTGGCGGGGAGTGGTGCCTTCGGAAGCCATCTTGCCCACAAGGTCCGCGTCTTTCTTCTCAATCTCGGCGCGGATTGCTTCCTTCAGTTCCTCGCCTTCAAGGGCGCCGAAGTCATTGTCGGCGAGATACTTGATCTTCAGCTCGTTGGGTGTGCCCTGCAGGCCTTCGGTGAAGAAAGGCGCCACGACAGGGTCTGCGAACTCCCAGATGCCGCCCATCGGATCCTTGAAGCCGCCGTCGCCGTAAACCATGACTTCGATGTGCTTTCCGGTCTTATCCAGAATGATCTTCTGGATTTCTTCTACGATCGGCTGCGCGTCTCTCGGGAACAGCTTGACGGTTTCCTCGGTCGCCTTGTTGGAGCCGAGAAGACCGTAAGAGGGGTTGCAGCCGGATCCGTTCACAGGCGCATTCATGATGTCCGTGAGACCGAGCACGAGACCCGCGCCGGCTTCTTTGAGGAGCTTCTTCGTATGCGGAAGCGTATGAATATCGCAGGCAAGCACCGTATCGGTATAGGAGAGGATGACGCGCGGATCATTCGCAAAAATGATTTCGCACTCGGCGCCTTCCTCTTCGATCAGCTTCTGGTAGTAGTCGACATAGTCGACGCCGGTGAAGCGGTGCACATTGAAGCCGAAGAGTTCGCGGTACTGCTTCAGGTTCAGCACGTCGCGGTAGGGATCCACATCCACGGAGTCGAGGACTTCTTCCTCGATCAGGTGGTTGCCGACTTCATCTGCGGGGTAGGAGAGCTGCAGCACAATCTTCTCCGAGCCGCGTGCGATACCACGGAGGCAGATCGCGAAACGGTTCCGCGAGAGAATCGGGAAGACAACGCCGACCGATTTGCCGCCGGTCTTTTCTTTGACGTCTGCCGCAATGTCGTCCACCGACGCGTAATTTCCCTGTGCGCGGGCGACAATCGCCTCGGTCATGCAGAGAATGTCGCGGTCGCGGAACTTGAAGCCCCAATCCGGGTCTTCGGCTGCCGCAAGGACAGAATCCGTTACGATTTTTACAATATCGTCGCCTTCGCGGATAATAGGTGTCCGGATGCCGCGGGATACAGTTCCTACCAGTCTTGCCATATCAAAACCTCCAGTTTCTGAGCTTTATGAGGTGCATTTCACACACCGGAATCATTATACAGTATCACTTTTCTGCACGCAAGTAAAAAATCCCGGCAGTTTCTTTGAATTTTTGTGACGATATGACATCAGACCATCACAACCCTTCCCTCATGCTGCAGCTCAAAAGAACCCTTCTGCAGCAGGAATTCCTCCAGTTTCGGCCGGTCTTCCGCCGCAATCTTCGCGATTGGAAGCTCCTCCTCTGCGATCGATAGAAATGCCTGCAGGTTTTTCCGGACGTAGGATGTAATCCCGACCGTGTAGGTTCTCTCAGGATCGGGCTTCTCCCCGTAAATCCGCACTTCCCGGACAACGCGCTCTGTACGGTCAAATTCAATCTGCATGGTTCCCGAGAAGAGAATGAAAATGTTCACGCCCTCCCAGGACTCTTTTCGAAGCATGTAGCGGATCATCCGGTCAAGCCGGCCGCCGCTCATGCTGATCCGGAAGACCTCGTTGTCATAGGGCAGCGCCATTTTGAGGTCTTTTCGGCTTACAGAGGGGCCGATCGTGCGGCAGCGGACGCCGTTCGAGCTCAGAAGGAAAACATCTGTCTCAAAGGCTTCCCGATAGAGGTCCGTGAACAGGTCCAGCACCTCGGTTTCCCGGTGGAAGCCGTTATGTACATAGGCTTTCGGCAGGGTCGCGAGGTTCTTTTCATACTTCTCGTCAACCTCCCGCTGGTAACGCTCCTGATAGAACTCCAGAAGCTCATCCGGCTCGGCGTTCCGTTCGTCAATCGGCAGAAGCTGCCAGGAATAACGGATCATCCGGTGCGCTTCTGGATCCATATCGATATCAAAGCGCCCGATCTGCGCCGAACCGGAACCGGCCTGGACAATCGGGATACCGTTTACAATTTCCGGCTCCTGCATCAGGGTATGCGAATGACCGCCGATCAGAAGGTCGATCCCCCACTCCGGCGGGATCTTCTCTGCGAGTACACGGTCATCCATGATGCCAAGATGCGAGAGAAGCACCGTGAGATCCGCTTTCTTCTCACGCTGGAGCGCGCGGACTACGCGTCCGAGTTCCTTATAGACATCCCGGACGCTGATTTCACGGTCAATCAGGTCCTCCTGCTGGATTTTGCCTGTAATACTCTCTGTGAGAAGGCCGATGAAGCGGACCGTGATGCCGCCCCGCTCGATGTCGATCCAGGGCCTGAAAATGGTCCGGTTCAGTTCGCGTACCGACAGATTTGCGCAGATAATCGGAAAATCGGCGCATTTTTCCAGAAACAGAAGATGCGAGAGACCGTAATCGATTTCGTGATTGCCGACCGTAAAGACATCCGGCGCGAGCGCATTTGCAAACCGGATTGTCGAAAGCCCGCGGTATTCGCTGTCGATGATCGAGCCCATGAAGAGGTCGCCCGCCATCGCGTAGATGACGTTCTCCTCCGTGCGGCGCGTCTTCTGTACAAAGCCGGAGAGAAGCGAAATGCCGCCCGTAAGAATTCCGTCTTCGGACTTCGGCTGAAATGCACCATGTATATCATTGGAATGCAGCAGCACGAGATGCACCGGCTGCAGAGTTTTTTCGTCGCTCATGGTTCCATCCTCACAGGGTAAAATGCGTCCTGTTTATTGTAGCACATTACCCGGGGAAGAACAATTGGAACTTTTTTTGAGAAATTTGGCACATTTGTTGGACTTTTGTTGGACAGACCGTGTTATGATCGGGTCAGAATCAGAAAAATCGGGTCCGGCAGCGGGCCATTCAGGGCATAAAGAGGAGGAACAGACATGCCAAGAGTGAAATCGTCGAAACAGTTAACCGCACATTTTACCGCACAGATCGGCGCAGATAACCAGTATGGTCCGGATATTCAGAAGCTTCAGGCCTTACATGCTTCTCTCGGGCAGCACTACAGCCGGCTCACCAGCCGCTATGAGCAGATGGCCTCTGAAAACCAGCCGCAGGAAAAGCTTGAGGCGCTCTCCGAAGAAATTCACGCGCTCGCCGCTTTAAGCGACGGGATCGCAGACTACATGGGCAGCTGCATCGATCTCAAGCATGCAATGGAAAAAGAGGACGCAGCGCCTGAGGAACAGCAGGATGCAATGAATACTGCCGCACAGCGCTGGGAGGATACCGAACAGAAGCTGCAGGATTACATGAAAAAGTATCCGTACGGCAATATCGGAAACCTTACCGAGTTCAAGGATTTTCTTCAGCGCGAGCGTTTTACAGACGGAAAACAGTATCTCGACAAGCTTGGGATCGAGCAGGATACGATCATTTCGGAGAAGGATTTCGTGGCCGGAAAGGGCTTCAAGACGATTGAAAACCGGAAGGGACGCGGCATCACGACTGCTTTCAGAAAACTGAACTCCTTGGCGATTTCCGGCATCAAGGGGGATCCGAGAATCAGTCTTGACAAGTCCCGGGCGCTTGCGAATAAATTCATCGATTTCGAGGTGGCGCTCACCAAACTTGTGGGCTACACGATTGACGACAACGATCGTGAAACGACTTCAGATGTGCCCCAGCTCTCAAATGAACTGAAGACAATGGCCGGGTTCAAAAAGTTCCTGCATGAAAAGGATCCGGAAACCGGGCTCACGAATTATGAGATGCTGGCAATCGCATCGGAGCAGATTCCGGACTACGGCCGTGAAGGGTTTGACCGGGACATCCGGGCAATCGAGCAGAACCTGCAGATCGACGCGAAGCTTCCCGAACTTCGAAGGGAGCGCTCCCAGCGGGAACTTGACCTCGGATTTGTCGCAGGAGAAGAGAAAACCTGGAAAAACTACATGAACCTTCACTACGGCGACGCAAACCGGATGAATGCGGAAGCGCTGGCAAAGGTCATGGTCGGCGCCATGCATGAATACAACAAGGCAGTGCGTCCGACGCCTTTCAACCTCAAGGAGGCCCGCCGGGAAGCAAAACTTCTGCAGAAATCCCCGGCTTTCAAACAGCTCATGAAATCGCCGGAACGCGTGCAGCAGCTTCTTACAAGCGAGACGCCGATCAAGGATATCGCGAAGACCGCGGCCGGCGCCCTGAAGCCCTTTGCAGCATCGAAGGAAAATACGCTGCAGGCGCTTCGGAACCTGAAAAAGCTCGGCCAGGACTTTATGGACCCGCCGGAAGGGCGTTCGGATAAATGGGCAGACCTCGTGCATACGCTGCGGAATTTAGAGCGTATGGACCTTCGCAAGATCACACCCGGCAATGAGCAGCGCTATGAACAGAAGCTGCAGGAAATCTTCACGAAAGTCGAAGATTACGCGAAGGGCAAGAAATCCCTGCGCCGGCACGAAGACGGACAGAACCGTTTCAACCAGGATATGGATGTTCTGGCGGAGCTTTCGAAAGTCAGTCCTGCCGCAAAGGACCTTTCCCAGCGTATCATAGACCGGACGAATGTTGTCCGCCGCGGCCATGACGCGAACCATGTGGATATCACGCTGGACCAGTTCGGACTCGCCCATGCTGCGGAACATGTCAATCCGGAAGCGCGGGGAGAGGAAGCCGAAATTCAGGGCGGAAATCCGCAGCTTTAAGAGACAGCAGTACAGGAACTGCAGGAGGAAGAGATCAATGCGAAGACGCAGGAGCTTGACGATCCCGAAAAGCTTCAGGCAGCCGTCGAAAAGATGCAGCAGGATCTCGGGATGAAGCTGACGAAGAAAAACCCGGCTCCTGCGCAGGATCCGGCGCAGGTTCAGCAGGAGGGACCCGGACTGAATCTGCAATAATCTGAACGAAACAGGAGACATCTGGAACATGATCAGAAGAATCTACAGACAGATGCTTTTCACACAGATCATATCCGCAATGACCGTCACCATCTGCATGCTGATTGACAGCATCATGATCGGGCGGTTTCTGGGTATGAATTCCCTGACCGCTTACGGCCTTGCCGCGCCGGTACTGTTGGTATTCGCGGCCTTCGGGAGCATGCTTTCCGCCGGAATTCAGGTGGTATGCGGCAAGGCAATGGGGACGGCCGACCGGGAGAAAATGGATGCCTGCTACAGCATTTCTTTGCTGATGGCAGGCATTACGGCGCTCATCGGGTTTGTGCTGGTCCTGTCTCTTTCGGGTCCGCTCGCGGTGCTTTTAGGTGCCGGGAAGGCGGGACCGGAGAATGAAATCCACCGGCTGACACAGGATTACCTTCGGGGCTTTATCATCGGGGCGCCGGCCTTGATCTTCTCCCTGATCATGGTGCCGTTCCTGCAGATCGCCGGGAAACGGGCACTTCTTCTGATCGCGGTTCTTGCGATGACGGTTTCGGACATCGTATTTGATATCCTGAATGTATTCGTATTCCATGGCGGGACCTTCGGGATGGGGCTCGGCTCCTCTTTAAGTTACTATATCGCCTTTGCAATCGGAATCCGATATTTCTTCGGAAAGAAGTGCATGTTTCACCTGAAAAAGAGCGGAATCCGAAAGTCTGCTGCCAGAGAAGTCCTTCAGGGAGGGATCCCGACAGTCGTAAACCAGATCAGCCTGGTTGCGCTCGTGTTCCTCCTGAACAAGCTTCTGATGCATTACGGCGGAGGTCCGGCAGTCGCGGCGTATTCGGTCATTACGACAGTCGGCAATATCTGCTACTGTTTCGGTGCCGGAACGGCCGCGGTTTCGCTGACGCTTTCGGCCTTCTTCTACCACGATGAGGACCGGAATGCACTCACAAGCCTTGTCCGGATCCAGAGTGAGTGGACAGCTCTTCTGAATATTGCGCTCATCGGCCTTATGCAGCTTTTTGCGGGGCCGGTGATTTCTCTGTTTACGGCCGGAAGGCCGGAGGTTTCGGATCTTGCGGTCCGGGGACTCCGGCTCTTCTCGCTGTCATTACTGAGTTCTGCGATGAACACCACATTCAAGAATTACTATCAGGGCGTCGGCCGTGTTCGGCTGACAGAGACCATTTCTATCTTCCAGAACTTTGTGTTTACCGCATTGTATGCAATGCTTTTCGGGCGCCTGTACGGGACGGCCGGACTTTTCTGGTCTTTCGCAGCGGGAGAGACGACCGCGCTCCTGATGTGGGTCCTGATCGTCTGGATCGGCGGGAAAAAAGCCGGATTCTCCACACGGATTTTTGCCTTCCTGCCGGATCTGTTCGGGACAGCCGAAGAGGATTCGCTGGACTTTTCCATCCACAGCACAGAGGAGCTTTCAGACGCCTCCGGGAAGGCGGAGGCCTTCTGCCGTATGCACGGGGATTCGGACCGGGACAGCGTTTTCATTGCGCTGTGCATCGAAGAGATGGCTGCAAATGTGCTTGAATACGGCTTTACGAAGGACCGCGCCCGGCACAGCATCCATCTGAGGCTGGTGCGTCGGGGATCGGAGCGGCTGATCCGCCTTCGGGACAACTGCATCAATTTCGATCCGCTGGATTACATGAAGCTGCATGAACAGGACGAGGACCCGACCGTGCACATCGGGATCCGGATGGTAATGAAAATGGTCAGAGAAGCCCGTTACACGAGTTCACTCGGGCTGAACAATCTGACAATGGTACTGTAAAGGGGACAGAGAACATGAGAAATTTCCGAAGAAAGACAGCCGGACTGATCATTGCCTTTCTGGTTCTTTTAGGGGCGGCGCTTCCCGTCCGGGCATCCTCGATGAATGTTTCCGGCGGAGAAAACCGCACGCCCTCCGTGGACCCGATTACGGAGAGCGAGAGTTTTTCCGCAGTTCTTTATGACAATACAAACGGTCTTCCGACATCGGAAGCAAATGCGATTGCCCAGACATCCGAGGGCTTTATCTGGATCGGCAGCTACAGCGGCCTGATCCGCTATGACGGAAACAGCTTTGAACGGATTGATTCGACGACGGGCGTCGCAAATGTCAAATGCCTCTTTACCGACAGCAAGGACCGGCTCTGGATCGGGACGAACGACAGCGGCGTTTTCATGATGGAGCGGGGAGAGCTCACAAGATGGGACCGGACAGAGGGGCTGAAATCCTCGGCAATCCGCGCGATCACCGAGGATCCGCAGGGAAATATCTACGTTGCCACCACTGGCGGAATTGTCATGATTACGCCCGAAATGAAGGTCCTGAAGCTCAACGATCCCCGGATTGTGGATGTTTTCATGCATGAGATGCGCCTCGGGGAGGACGGGCTTGTGTACTGCCTCTCGAACGACAGCGACCTGTTCACGCTGAAAAACGGGATGATCGAGCACTTTATCGATCACGAGGACAATCCGCTGTCCGGCATCGGCTGCCTGTTCCCGGACCCGAACCGCCCGGGCTACCTGTATCTTGAGACCGAGAGAGCGGTCGTGTACTACGGAAACCTGGAAGAAGACCTTGCCTCCCTTGAGGAAATCGATATTTCACCGATTGCCCAGGTGCAGCAGTTCGAATACATCGACGGAAAGCTCTGGCTCTGCGCAAGAAACGGTGTCGGCGTGATCGAGGACGGGGTGTTCCATCCGCTTGAGAATGTCCCGATGAACAATTCTGTCGGAAATATCATGACGGATTACGAGGGAAACCTGTGGTTCACTTCCACGCGCCAGGGCGTGATGAAAATTGTCCCGAACCAGTTCCTGGATCTGTTCCGGCGCTACAGCATCCCGGAAACAGTTGTGAACGCGACCTGTATGTGCGGCGATGAACTGTTCATCGCGACGGATACCGGGCTGATAGTGCTTTCGGATGAAGGCCCGGTTGATGCGGTTCCGCTTGCTTCGGCGAAAACAGCCGGCGGGAAGGAACTCGGAACAACGGA
>CADCPV010000472.1 GCA_902803345.1 uncultured Eubacteriales bacterium
GTAAAAATCCCGATGCGTCCCGGCGTCGACTCCCTGAATGTTGCTGCCGCCGGCGCGGTTGCGTTTTTCGCGCTGGGGAAGCACTAATACCACCGAGACTGTGTTGGATTTCCGGACGCTGACTGGGGGTATCATATCCTCCCCCTCGGAGGAAGGCCGGCTTCCGACGGATGCGTCCGGGACGCGAATATCTTACCCGAAATGGTGCACAAACAGCACATACAAAAGCACGGCTGTCAGAGCAAGAATCATCATGAAAAGCGGGAAGGACATGGTATCCGCAAGGTTGTGGGTCTTACGGACGAGGGTGCGGCGCAGGCGGTAGAACAGTTCCGCGAAATGATGACCGCTCTCCGCTTCTTTTCCGCGGCGTTTCTGGATCCGGTCTACGGTGTTCCCGAGGCGGTAGGAAACAGAACTCTTCTCTTCATCCGTCGGCGGCGGGTAGACCGGCCGAAGCGCGCTCCGGCTCAGGAAATAGACAAAAGCATCTACGGTATCTGATGCCGCGCGCGACAGGATTCCGGTGAACCGGACAGAGCCTTTCCACAAAGGCGCCGTCACGCGGTTCTCGCCGAAAAGCTGTGAAAGCTTCCCCGCCGCATTCAGTACCAGCCCACACAGGGGCTTCAGTACTTTGTTCTCCCCGAAAACCGCCGCGATCGGACCGAAAATCCCGGGCAGAACCTTTAGAAGAAGCGGCCGGTACACCGAATCCTCCAGATCCAGCTTCGCAGGAAGCACATTCACATATTCCCCGTTCTTCATCAGACATTTCCGCACGATCAGGAAATAAATCGCCGCGCCGAACAGCAGTGATATTCCTGCCCCCTTCAGGTTTTCCAGCGAAAAATACGACATTTTCCCGATCTCCTCCGCCCGGAAGAAAGGTGCTGCAAGATGCGCGGTCTTCTGCATCAGGGAATTACCGGTAAGCCCTAAAACCGGCATCAGAACCGCTGCCCCGATCACCGCGATATGTCCGAAAACGCCGAGGTATTTCGGATGGTGTGCGTGCATTTCCTCCTGGAAAGCCTGCGTTTCTGTATCCGGTTTCTCCACGAAAATGCACACATACAGCTTCGTCATGTAGGCAAGCGTCATGCCGCCGGACAGAAGGAAAACCCATTCCACAAGCTTCAGCCCCCAGCCGTACAGATGGGAAGCTTCCACAATGCCTTCGTGCAGGAGGGTTTTGCTGATATAGCCGTTGAAACCCGGAATTCCGCCGATGCCGACGGCGCCGAGAAGGAAGCAGATCTGAAGGACCCGTTTCCCGCGTCCGAAACCGCGGATCCGGTTGAGCGAGAGTTCATGCAGGTTCATATACACAATGCCCGCCGAAATGAACAGCACCAGCTTCAGCAGGGAGTGATTGACCATATGCAGCATGGTCCCGGCAGCGCTTAAGATCCCTTCCTCCCCCAACAGGCAGGTGCAGGCGATCCCGAGAAGGGTGAAGCCGATCTGCGACATTGAGGAGCAGGCGAGCGTCCGCTTCAGATCAACAGACAGAAGCGCAAGAAGCGCCCCGAGAAACATCGTGATCGTCCCGAGAATCAGGATCACAAAGCCCCAGTTCGGATCTTCCCGGAAGAGGCCGCAGGAGATCGCGATCACGCCGAAAATGCCGGACTTTGTCAGAACGCCCGACAGCAGCGCGGACGCCGGCGCCGGTGCAACCGGGTGTGCTTTCGGAAGCCAGATGTGCAGGGGAAACATGCCCGCCTTCGCTCCGAAGCCGACCAGAATGCAGGCTCCGGCCGCATACAGCAGTTTCTTATTGCCGCAGGCTTCCGCACATTCAGAAAGCCTTGCAATGTCCGTCGTTCCGAACGCATGCTGCAGAAGGAAAATCCCCATCAGCGCTGCAAGTCCGCCGATTACAGCAATCGCAAGATAGGTATTTGCTGCCCGGATCGCTCCCTCCGTTTCCTCCTGGATGACCCAGACAAAGGAAGTGAAGGACATGACTTCAAAAAATACAAGCGCTGTGAAGAGATCCCCAGCGAAAAACACGCCTAAAATCGCGCCTTCCGTCATGAGGTTGAAGAAATAATAGCGAATCAGGTGATGATGTCCGCTGAAATATTCGCGGGACAGCATCAGCGTCATAAACCACATGAAACTGATGATCAGCGCGTAAATCTTCCGGAAGCCCGAAAGAGTCAGGTACAGGCCGTAGGAAAGCACCATTGGGATCCGGATCTCCGAAGCTGGCAGCAGGAAAAGCATCACCGAAAGCACCAGTTCCGCTGCCGAAGACAAAAGCGCGACCCAGTACGCTGTGCCGGGTGCGGCAAATGCCTTTTTATGCCCGACGTCCGGGGTGTTATCGCCCGCTCCGCCGCCGTTCCGCCCGCACAGCGCCGCTAAAACTGCCGAAACCATCGGAAGGAAAACCATGATGAGCAGCATCAGAATTCACCTCCCATTACCCGGACTGTCTCCGCAATCGCCTGCGCGTGCCGGATCACAACCCCCGGGAACAGTCCCGTGAGAAGAATTCCGGCTGCAAGGATAACCATCGGCACCAGCATCCACGGTCCGGCATCCCGGACTGTTTCGTTTTTCGAAAGGTCCGCATCCTTCCCGGGGAACCAGGCAATCCGTACCATTCCGAGCATATAGACTGCCGTAAGAAGCGCCGCAAGAAGAATCACCCCCGCCCCGACATAAGCCCAGACTGTGTTCTCCTCCGCCGCCGCTAAAAGCAGGTGCCACTTGCTGATAAAGCCCGCAAACGGCGGGATTCCCGTAAGTGCGACCGCAGAAACGGTAAAGCAGATAAAGGTGACTTTCATCTTCCGCCCGAGGCCGTTCATTTCGAAAATATATTCCCTTCCTGTCCGGTGCAGAACTGCGCCGGCAGCAAAGAAGGCGAGAATCTTGATTTCCGCATGGAAGGCCATGTGAAGAAGCGCGCCGGTGAGCCCCGCCGGACTCATGAGGAAAATACCGAAGAGAATATAGGACAGATTCGCGACCGTTGAATATGCAAGCCGCCGCTTCCAGTGCACTTCCCTGACCGCGCGTGCTGCACCGTAGAGGATCGTCACCGCCGCAAGCACGAGAAGCAGGTACTGTGCCCAGGAGCCGAAGGCAATCTCCGTCCCGTAGCCGAAATATGTCAGCCGGGTGACCGCAAATACGCCGGCTTTCACGACTGCGACTGCGTGCAGCAGCGCCGTGACCGGCGTCGGGGCAACCGATGCTTTGGGAAGCCAGGCATGTACCGGGAACATCGCGGCCTTGACGCCGAATCCGAGAACGCCGATCACATAGAATATCCTTGTTACGGTCAGTGATTCCTTTCCCGCTCCCCCGAATATCAGATAGAGGATCGAGATCAGCGCGAAGGCTGCGCCGCCCAGAGAAAAAGCGAAATAGGTCCGGGCTGCGCGGATTGCTTCCGGTGTCCCGGTGTGCATCACAAGCGGCACCGTTGTCAGCGTCAGAAGCTCATAGAAAATGTACAGCGAGAACAGGTTACCGGCCATGGAAACGCCGAGCGTTACGCCGTAAGCCATGGTAAACCAGGTAAAGAAAACATGCTGTCTCGGGTCATCCTCCAAATATTCAAAGGCATAGCAGACTGTCAGCGGCCA
>CADCPV010000473.1 GCA_902803345.1 uncultured Eubacteriales bacterium
ATGGCCCGGGAAATCGATATGCGTTCCGAACTGGCCCGGGAATTTGAAGGTCTGGATCAGGCATTCCAGCATCGGATTGCCCCAGTCAAAAACGGTTTTCGAAAGTTCGACCGAGCCTTCCGGAATTCCCGACCAGAAGGGGCTGTCGTTATTCAGCGAATGCGAAAGCTCCACCCACTTTAATTCTTTCAGATTGTTCAAAGCATCCCAGAGTTTATACATCTGTTATGTCCTCCCTGACTTTTTTAGTTACCCCGATTATAAACGAAGCTGCAGAAAAGCGCAACCGTCTTTCTGCAGCTTTGTGAAATTCATCCCGAGAGCGAGACGTGTATTACCCGCATCTCATTTCCGGCCTCAGTATGTATACAGGACGCTGACTTCCCCGGTCTTCAGATCCTTTACGATCAGCGCACCCAGTTCCAGTCCTGTACCGCATCCCAGATCCAGTATTCCCGAGCCGGGTGCCTGAGGCAGACAGTTTGCGGTAAAAGGATAGAACTCCTGCGCCGAATCAATCGTTGTCAACTGATGTTCCTCGTAGCCATCCAGCCGGGAATCAAAGAATTCCCCCATTTTTCCCAGCATAAGCTACCCCCTGCACACCATTCCTTTCATATTGCAGCGTCTTACTCATACTCCGGGATATCGAACTGCCGCTGCTCCCCGTTTACGACGTAGGAAACGCGGAAGCCGTCCTCCGTCTCCACACGAACGTTTTCTGCATGAAAATTCGCCAGCAGCTCCTTATAAAAAGTGCGCACTTCCGGCCGATAAGAGGACATATCGTCCGAGCAGAAAAGCACGCCGCCAAACAGGCTGTTGACAAGAGCCAGCACACGCTTCTCTTCCGGTTTCAGGCGCACGTTGTCCTCCCGTAAAATGAACACGTCGGGGTCGTTGACCCAGGCCCTTCCGGAAAGCTGGCGGCGGAAAACAGTATTCCCGATCGAATGTTTCGTAGACACGCGCTCCCGTATCATCTTCTGCATAATCCAGTTGTCGTTCCAGTCCAGGCCGGCATCGCAGCCGATCCGGCAGTAATCCACGAGCCCGAATGCAGGCATCAGCGGAACGCCGCAGCCGAGGATCAGCTTATCGCTGCAGAGCGTTCGTAAAAGCTCCATCGCGCGCATCATGCGCGCGGCGCGGCTCTCCCGTTCGTCCCCGAAAGGCGCGGCGGCATAGAGGAAATCCAGCTTTACGAGGTCGAAGCCCCACTCGTTAAAGACCCGGTGAAAAACTTTCTTCAGGTAAGTAAGAAACTCCGGGTTGTCCAGATTCAGCGCATAGAAGCCGCCCCAGTTGCTGCCAAGATACCAGACTTTTCCGTCGTGCATATAACGCCAGTCCGGATGCTCCTGAAGCAGTTTTGATTTTTTCTGGGCAACAAAAGGTGCCAGCCACAGCCCCGCCTTCAGGCCGCAGCTGTGGATCTCATCCGCGAGAGGCTTCATTCCGCGCGGAAACTTCCGGGCATCCGCTTCCAGCCAGTCTCCGACAAAAGGCTCCCAGCCGTCGTCAATCTGGAAAAGATCGCCCTGATGAAGCAGTTCCCTGCACCCGCGAAGATCGCTCAAAATCGTCTGCTCGCTGATCTTCTGGTAACGGTTGTACCAGCTCGTATAGCCGGCGATCTTCGTCTCTGTGCGTGGGGTGATCCGGAGATTCTCAAACCAGCCGTCAAAGACTTCATCTTCTGTTCCTTCTCCGTAGTAAAGGTCAAAAACAGGGTATTCGCCTCCGCAGCGAATACCCTTGCAGTCTCGTTCAATCGTCAGTTTTCCCTCAGCAGTATCATAGAAAAACAGCGTATATCCGGGCTTTTCGTCCAGGGAGGCAAGAAGCCGGTAATGTTCCCCGCTTCGGATATAGCAGTAAGATTCTCCATGAGTCAGGCCCGGTTTCTGCGGGTACGGAAGGAAATAGTGATCCCCGTAGCGGTCCAGTCCGAAATAGCGCACGAGCGGCTTTGGCAGATTCTTAATTCCGCGGATCATGTCATCCGGGCGGTATTCCGGGCAATAGCTCCAGCTCTGGAATCCGTTCATAAAGATGCGGTCTTCCGAAGAACAGCCGATCTGAAGCTCTGCTTTTGCCGAAAGGATGCTTCCTTCCGGAAAATCAAGCCGCAGCCGAAGTACATGGGAAAGCTCAGCGCTTCCCTGAAACGTCCGGACGCCTTCATCCGTATTGACTTTTACGATATAGTTCAGTTTCATAGACTTTGTTCAGGATCTTTTAAATCCTGCATCGGCTTTTGGATGCTGATGTTGTAATTGATTCCGGAATGCTGCTTTGCCCGGTCCACACCGAAATTCTTAAGATCCACGAAATTTTCATGCCCTTCTTTGACTTTGCGGACCTGGTTCGTCCTATCTACCTGCGCTTTTGCATAAGGCCGGAAGCCCGGTACATGATCGTTCATGATCGAAAGGGCGTCCATGCTGTTGTCGAAGCGTTTCTGACTGTCCGTGAAAACAGAGCGCATGGATTTTTTGCCCTTCTGATAGCTGACGACTGAATTCAGCATCTTCTCGTTCGCTGTCATCAGCTTAGTGCGCACGCTCGGATCATTCGGGTCCAGATCGCCGATCCGTTTCACCGAAGCATACAGCGCCTGGTACTGCACGGACTGTCCTTTCGGGGGAACCATAGCTTTCGACAGTTCCTTCATTTTCCGGATGTATTCCGTCTGTTCTTCTTTCGGAACTTCGTAGGTCTCGCGAAGCATCTGTTTCTGGAATTCGAGGGTCGCTTCTTTGTTGAAAAGCGCCTGGGAGACTTCCTTATCCGTCACGTTTTTAAAGACGTGATTGTTTTTTATGCCATTTGCAAAGGCTTCGATTACCTTCCTGTCAAATGCCGCGCCGGACGTCTCTGCGGCTTTCGCGGCCATCACAAGCGCGAGGTGGTTTCTCCTCTCTTCGGGCGTATCCATCAGCGCTTTCGTCCCGATGTGCTCATGCACGAAGCGGTCGTATTCGGAAGGATTCTCAGGAAGCTTGTCAAAGGTATTTCCGATCAGGCCCGTTTCGGTTACGCCGATGTTCTTTTCGGGCGAAGCCTCCTTTCCGTAGAACTCGAAGTTCTCGTTCATCTGTTCCGGCCGGTTTTTGTATGCGAGGTTCTGGCCTTCTTTTTCGACCCAGTCCCGGAGATGTTTCGGCGGATAATATTCTTTCCACTCATACATCTTTACGCCGTGGTCGACGCGCTTTTTGTCCTCCAGGCCCAGGCTGTTTTTGACGACTTCGATGCCGAAGCGCTGCTGATAGGTCAGAAGGGAGAGGTTATATTTGTCTTTGACCCTGGAAAGAATATTCTCGTCTGTCGCTTCCTTGACCTGATACTGCGGATTGAGTGCTTTAATATTCTGCTGTTCCTGTTCGTATTCCATCCTGAAGGCATCGTAGGCGCTTGTATTCTCATCAATATTCAGGCCTTTTCTGCGTTTTGTCTCGTAGTATTCCCGCTGCGCCTCTTCCGGCAGCCAGCTCTGAGAGAAGTACTCCTTCATGGACATTTTTTTCAGCGCATCCACGTTCCCGACCGGCGACTCATTGAACATTTTCC
>CADCPV010000474.1 GCA_902803345.1 uncultured Eubacteriales bacterium
AGGAGGAAGCTGATGATGACGATGATCACATACGCGGCAATATAGGACGTTACGTTCGTCACCGTCTGCTCGCTCACCCTCTGGCCGTTCATCCGGATCACCCGCACTTCATGCGGATGGAAGATCTGGTGCGCATTTCTGCGGATGCTCTTCCCAAGCAGGGCGACTCTCACCACCTTGATTCCGCCGCCGGTGCTGCCGGCGCTTGCCCCGACGAACATCAGGCACAGCAGGATCGCTTTCGACAAACCGGGCCACAGGTCAAAGTCCACGGTGGAATACCCCGTCGTCGTGATGATGGAAGCGACCTGAAATGCGGAATGACGGAACGTCGATTCCACATTCATGGATTCCGGCGTCCTGTGCCAGATATTAAGGAAAATCAGCAGCACTGCCAGTGCGACAAAACCGAGGTAGAAATGCAGCTCCTCATCCTTCAGGGCGGTCTTAAACTGCCTCATGACCATCAGGTAATAAAGCCCGAAATTGACTCCGAAGAGAAGCATGAAAACCGTCGTGACATCCTGGGCGGCTGCCGTATACGTCGCCATTCCCGAATTAAGAACGCAGAACCCTCCGGTTCCCGCGGTCCCGAACGCAATGCAGAATGCGTCAAACACCGGCATTCTCCCGATCAGGAGGAGCAGAAGAACATCAAGCATCGTAAGGGCGCAGTACATGGCGTAAAGATAACCGGCGGTCTGGCGCATCTTCGGAACCATTTTATTCACAGACGGGCCGGGCGACTCCGCTCTCAGTATATGGAGCATGTAGCCGTCGTTCCTTCCACCCGCAGGGATGATGGCAAGAAAGAAAACCAGGACGCCCATGCCGCCGACCCAGTGGCTGAAGGACCGGAAATACAGAAGGCCTTTTCCTAAAGCTTCCACATCCGAAAGGACCGATGCACCGGTCGTGGTAAAGCCGGATACAATCTCAAAAAAGGCGTCGCAGTAATTGGGAATCCTTCCGGAAAGATAGAACGGGAGCGCGCCTGCCAGCGAGAGGACGATCCATGCCATTCCCGTCGCCACAAGGCCTTCCCTCGCGAAAAACCTGCGTTCCGCATTTCGTGAAAGGACAGCGAGCAGAGCGGATGCTCCAAGCGAGATCACTATGGCGAGGATAAACCCCCTGACAGCCGGCATATCTTTGCCGAAGACTGAAATCATAAGAGCCGGAAGCATAAAAACCGCGTCAAACGCGAGGATCCACGCATGTATCCGGAAAATAATCCTGTAGTTCACTGATTGCCCCCGTAAACCGCGCTGCCCTTTAGGCATGCGCCTTGATCTGCTTCACTCAGGCAGAAAAAATATCATTCAGCTGCTGAATCGCTTTTCCTGCGGATGAAACCAGCACGATGCGGTCTCCCGCCTGAAATACGGAATCACCGTTCGGTATGATAATATTTCTTCCGTGTGTTATGGACGCCAGAAGGATATTCGGCTTAAGGCTGATATTCTTCAGCGGTTCGCCGATATGCTTCGTACTGGCGTCGACGAGGAATTCTATCGCCTCCGCCTGGCCGTCCGCAATGGAATGGACCGTCACGGCGGCGCCGACCTGGTTCTCCATGGCCCGGACATAACGGGTAATCGTATTGCAGCAAAGCTCCTTCGGACTTACAATCCCGCCGACAGGGAGAGTCCCCAGAAGGTCAAGATTCTCAGCCCGTCCAAGCTTCGTGATCACCTGCGGCACCTTCTGGTGCCTTGCATACAGGGAAAGGATGATATTCAGCTCATCAAGTCCCGTCATGGCAATCAGGGCGTCGGCCTGCCGGATCTTTTCCCGGTCGAGCACCGGTGTGGTGGACGCATCGTCCTCAATCACGGTGGCGGCGGGAAATGCCTCTGCAAGCCGCTCGCATTTTTTCCGGTCGCGCTCGATGATCTTGACGTTGATTCCTTCCTTCAGGAGCATCGGCGTCAGATAATAACAGTTCCTGCCGCCGCCGATGATCACGACATTTTTAATTCTCGGCGCGGGAATTCCGATGTTTTTAAGAAGCGCCGAAAGATTCGTCGCCGAAGCCGTCACAAAGAGCCGGTCACC
>CADCPV010000475.1 GCA_902803345.1 uncultured Eubacteriales bacterium
GCTGGATACCGACGCTTCAAAGGAAGCGGCAGCGGCGGAGGATCTTGCCTGCGAGCGCTATGTCCTTCAGCAGGGCAAGCTTCAGGTCGAGGTGCTGAAGAACCTCGACCAGGTCGCTCCTGCGGGCGCCGTTCTCGTAGCGCTCTGGCCCAGATTTGAAGGCGCGACGGGACTTCCCGTGCGCTGCTTTGCGATTACGGAATAAAACATAAGCCCTGTCCGGCGTCTTTTTTTGAGCGGGACAGGGCTTTATTACACACGAGGAGGACAGCATTATGCAATACGAAAACGGCTGCTGGCTCAACAAAGAGGGTGTCCACGCCTTTTGGCCGAAGCAGGCATTACAGATTGAAATCGACAGCCATAAGGTTCGTTTCCTGGGACCGGAAGCCTACATCAACGGACACGGTGCGACGCTGGGCGGCATCGTACTGACGATCACCGTAACGACGCCTGCGCCGGAAGTGATCCGCGTCGAGACTGTGCGTCATATGGGCGGACTGAAAAAGGGACCGGAATTCCCGCTGAACCTTGAGCAGGAAAGCCCGATTGACGCGGAAGAAACAGAAGATGCGATTATCGTACGTTCCGGATCCCTGTCTCTTACGATTACGAAGGATCCCTTCTCGATGACCTACTGCCGCGGTGGGCAGATGATCACGAAGAGCACCCAGCGCGATCTCGCGTTTATCAAGGAAAACTGGACCGGCTTTATGTATGACAAGCCGGGCGATTCCTGGATGTCCGAGCGACTGTCTCTGTCTGTGGACGAACAGATTTACGGTCTTGGCGAGCGTTTCGGATCCTTTGTCAAAAATGGCCAGTCCGTTGTGATCCGCAACGAAGACGGCGGCACCTGCACTGAACAGAGTTATAAGAACATTCCGTTCTATCTCTCCAGCCGCGGTTACGGCGTCTTTGTCAATCATCCGGAAGCCGTCGAGTTCGAAGTAGGAACCGAACAGGTCAGCAAACTCGGCTTCGCAGTCCGGGGCGAGAAGCTGGATTACTTTGTATTCAACGGTCCGGATCTTTGCGATGTCCTGAGGCGTTATACGGATCTGACCGGAAAGCCCGCGCTTCCGGCGCAGTGGACCTTCGGCCTGTGGCTGTCGACCTCCTTTACGACAAGTTATGATTCGGAGACGGTCATGAGCTTCGTCAACGGAATGCTGGACCGCGGAATTCCTCTTTCGGTGTTCCATTTCGACTGCTGCTGGCTCCGTGATTTCCACTGGACCGACTTCGTCTGGGACAGCAGGGTTTTTGAAGATCCCGCAGGACTGATTGCAAAGATTCACGAGAAGGGCATCAAAGTATGCTGCTGGATCAATTCCTATGTCGGACAGGAAGGTGATATCTTCCGCGAAGGCATGGAAAACGGCTACTTCATCAGGCGTACGGACGGCTCTGTGTTCCAGTGGGATATGTGGCAGCCGGGCCTCGCGATCGTAGACTTCACGAATCCGGAGGCCGTAAAGTGGTACCAGGACCAGCTGAAGAAGCTCATGGCGATGGGCGTCGACTGCTTCAAGACGGATTTCGGTGAGCGGATTCCGGATGAGGATGTCATGTACTTCGACGGCTCCGACCCGAAGAAAATGCATAATTTTTACACCTACCTGTACAACCAGGCGGTGTTTGAAGCAATTAAGGAAGTGAAGGGCGAAAAGGAAGCTGTCGTGTTCGCGCGGAGTGCGACAGCCGGCGGACAGAAATTCCCCGTCCACTGGGGCGGCGACTGCTGGTCTACCTATGACGGCATGTACCAATCGATCCGCGGCGGACTTTCCTTCACAAGTTCGGGATTCGGCTTCTGGGCGCACGACATCGGCGGCTTCGAGGATAAGTCGACGGCGGATGTTTATAAGAGATGGGTGGCTTTCGGCCTGTTGTCGACTCACAGCCGCCTGCACGGCTCCAGTTCCTACCGCGTTCCGTGGCTCTATGACGAGGAAGCTGTGGACGTCTGCCGCTTCTTCACGAAGCTGAAACTGACGCTGCTTCCATACCTGTATTCGAGCGCCGTGAAGACGCACGAAAGCGGTATCCCGATGATGCGCGCGACAGTCCTTGACTACCAGAACGACCCCGCCTGCCGGTATCTGGACCGCCAGTTCATTCTTGGAGAGAAGCTTCTTGTCGCACCGGTCTTTAACGAAGAGGGTTTTGCGAGCTGGTATTTGCCGAAGGATCAGGGACTCTGGACAGCATATCTCACGGGTGAAGAGAAGGACGGAAATTCCTGGTATGAGGAGAAGATGGACTACTTCGGCATTCCGCTTTACGTGAAGCCGAATTCGATCATTCCGACTGCGATCGAGGCTCCGAA
>CADCPV010000476.1 GCA_902803345.1 uncultured Eubacteriales bacterium
AGCCGGAGGCTTGAGCCGTTGCTGTTTTCTAAGTTGGAGAAGGGACCCGGAACTTCGAGGGGACCCCGAAGGGTCCCCGTAGAAAACCGAAGTGCGGAGTATTAGCCCGTAAGAAGCCGGAATTATCTACAGCCCCTGCGTCATTCCAGCGACCGCACATCAGTCCTCGCCGAGTTTCAGGGCTTCGGCGATGCGCATGCGGCGCACGATGGCTGCGAGGATCAGGAGGCCGGTGAGGATCATCAGGCCGACGATGATGAAGAGCCTGAGTTCGTCGCGGAGTTCGCGGACCACGAGAAGCGGAACCGGCGAATCGGCTGAAGAATAGGCGATGCGAAGGATCGGCATGTAGAGGACTGCTGTGATGCGGCCGACGAGGTAGCCCGCGCCGATTGAGAGAATCGAGACGAAGAACTGCTCATTCAGGAGCATGACGACAATCTCGGAAAAGCGCATCCCCATCGCGCGGAGGACGCCGAACTGCAGCTCACGGTTTTTGACTGAACTGATCCAGTAAATCAGGAAGCCGATGACGGAAAGCGTCAGAGAAACGATAAAGCTGACTGTAAAAATACCGCTGGTGCCCTGCTTGATCGCTTCCGTGCCTTCCGCGATAATCAGGGCTTCGGTGTCGTAAACCCGATCAGTCCACAGGCCGCGTTCCTCCGCCATCTCGTAAAAGCCGTCAGTGCTGCCCCCTTCATCGGTCCGAAGCCAGACCTCGTAGGGAATCGTGGTCCATTCCGTCATCATCGTATCAATGCGGCCGAGCACGAAATACTCATCCTTTTCGGTGACAGATTTGTCAGACTGTACGGTGTAGCTTTTCGAATTGTAGCCGGGCCAGTAGTCCACAAAACCGTAGACAGTGCCTTTTACCGATTCATTCCGCTTACGGGCAGGCAGCGTCAGGTTCACCGAATCCCCGATCTCGAGGCCGAGGGCCTTGAAATTTGACGAGAGGATCAGGGCATCCTTCCGGGAAGCCAGCACATTCAGGAAACGGTACCAGTGAATCTCCATCAGGCTTTCGTCAAACTCTGCGGTTTCGCCGAACTTTTTCGGCTCGACTCCCATAATATGGACATCCTTCAGCGTGGTTTTCCCGCCGCCGAACACGACAGTACCTTTTGATTCATTGATCACTTTCGTCACAGAAGAAAAACCCGACAGGTTTTCGTATTTGTCAAAATTCGGCTCGTAGAAAACGAGCGGGGAAGAGGCAGAAGCTTCCGGCCCTTCGGAAGTGTGATTTCCGCTGTTGTCCCAGCGCTCCTGGACAACGAGATCTGCACCATTCATATAGCGGATATTCCGGCGGTCATTCTCTGAAATCGTCCGGGCTGCCGCGGCGTTGAAAATGCCCGTTGCAACCGTCATCGTGAGAAACAGCATGATGAAGCCCTGCTCCCGCCGGGTCCCGAGGATGTGGCGGTGCGAGGCAAACAGCGCCGGGCTCCAGCGCTTCTTCCCGATCCGGAAAATCAGCATTTCAAAGTATGGAATCAGCCGGAGAAGAAGCAGGCCTGCGCCGGCCATGAAGATCGCAGTCGAAAGAAACAGCAAAGGATCCAATGCGTTTCCAAGAATCACTTCCTCCATGAGCGCCTGGCGTCGGCTGTTGAAGCTGTAGAGCCCGTAAAGCGCCACAAGAAGCAGTACAATGTCGACGAAATACCGGTGCCAGACCGGGATGTTTCTGCGCCGGCTGTACTTGTGCTGCTTCTCCTGAATCACGCTCTTTCCGGCGAATCGAAGCGCCGGAAGCACCATCGACAGCACCGAGGCGCCGGCCGCGATGCCCGCGTACCAGAAGGCTTCCGCATTCAGCTCCACTGTCAGGTCCTTCCTTCGGATAAACTCTAAAAAGCCGTTTGCAGACGACAGAAGCCGTGTCAGAGGAACCGCAAGAAGCAATGCCGCCCCGTAGGCAATCGCCGACAGAAACAGGCTCTGCATGAGGTAAATGAAGAGGATCTGCCCTTTCCCGACGCCGCGGGATGAGAGCACCGCAATTTCCGTCTCCTCATTGTCGATCATGCGGCTTGCCACCATGAAAATAAACAGGAGGAGCAGCGTGAAAACCGGAACCTGCAGCACAAGATAGGTTGTGCGGACCTTCTTTGCGTTGATGATGAAGTCTGAAAGATACTGCTTCCAGGAGAATTCCGGCGTATTGATGAAATTGGTTTTGAGGTATTTGTCCAGGGCAGAGGTGACACGCATCAGGCGGTCGAGGTCCTGCACGCGGATGCCCGTATAGTCATAGAGCATCACAAATTCCGCCGTCACCTTGTTTCCTTCCGGATCGGACAGGAACAGCTCGCGGAAAACAGTCTCGTCCACAAACAGCGAAATCCGGTAAGTACTGTCCGCTGGCGAATCGACCCAGTAGGGATCCGAAAGATCTTTCATCGTAAAGGTACCGGCCACCCTGATCTGTAGTTCCTCGCCCGATTTCAGCTTGTAATCCGGGAAACACAGGACTTCGCCGAAGGAAAGCCGCTGCTTTTTCATGACCCACTCCGGGAGGTAACCGTTCACGGTTCCGTCCTCATTCAGCTGTCCGGAAACCGGCTGTTCGCCCTTAATATCGACGTGATCCCAGAGGTCCGTCATCGCGCTCACGGTAAAGCGCACGCCGCTCTCACCCCGTGGGACAGAGCTCTCCGCATTCATTGTATTCAGCGTAAAAGAGCTCCGCTGCAGAAGGAGCGGCAGCCGCAGGTCTTCGCCGGTACGCGCAAGCCGCGCTTCGGCCCGAAGCAGAAGTTCATTCGAGGATTTCGCTGCCTTTGCGGATTTCAGGGACATCTGCATCGGGTAACGGTTGTTCTCCCGGATGTCCTGCTGAAACTGAAGCTCCAGCGCCCGCTGCAGCGCCGTATCCATATAGACGGCCGTAGCGGCGGACAGCGAAAGGAGCAGAATGTTTCCAAGAAGGAGCGCCAGCGCCATCCACTTTTTATTCAGGAGCTTGTGAAAAACAAACCGAATCATCAGAAGCTCCTTTCCTTCGTCACAACCTGTTCGCCCTCGCGAAGGCCGTAGAGAAGTTCGTATTCAAACTCGGAACAGAAGGCCCCGAGAGACACATAGCGCTTATTGATCCGGTCCCCGTCCCGGTACAGAAGGACATAGTCCCCCCGATCATCCTGCTTTACTGCCGAACGCGGAAGCCGGAGGACATTCTTGAGATCCCGCTCGATATAATACATATCTGTCCAGCTGTTGATCGGCTTCTCCCGGTCCAGGATTTCTGCAATCTCGGCTTCATCCGTGACATCGAGTGAGACCATCGCCCAGCCCGTGTCCCTTTCGCTGTTGGACATTTCCTGGATATAGTTCGACGCGATCACATACCCTTCGACCGTACCTGTGACCTGTCCGTCTGTTTTCGACACAAAGCGTGCCCGGCTTCCGTAATGCACCTTTGCGGGGCTTGCTTCATCCTGCTGGGAAACGGCGACGACAAGCCGCTCGGCGTATCGGATCCGCGCGATTACATCGCCGTCATGAATCACGGTTTTCCCGTCCTTCGCATCCGTCAGCAGCGAGACAAAGCCCGAGACCGGAGCCGTAAGTACGATTTCTTCCCGGAGACTTCCGAGACGCGCCTCTTCCGCTGCAATTTCACGTTCGGAGTCGTAGCAGAGCTTCTCAAACTCCACCTCGTCTTTCTGAATCTGCAGGCTCAGAAGGTCATGCTGCGTCTGGTCCTGCGATTCATTCATCTGCCGAAGTTTTGCGTTCCGCGTTTCCTGATAGTCCTGCTTTTTCCGTTCAAATCCCTCGATTTTCCGCTGAAGCGTCCGCTCCTCTTCCTCGATATCCAGCTCCGGCACATTCGTCACAAGCGTGATCACAGGATCGCCGGCCTGAATTTCTCCGCGGTAGCGCGTGTGGCACTTTTTGCAGATCCGGTCCTCACCGTGATAGCGGATTTCCCGGTACTGCCATACGAATTCGGTGAAATGGAAATCATTCAGGACTTCGATATCTCCCCGCGTGATTTCGGCGGTCTGGTACGCGTAGCGGCTGTCCTCAATCTCCTCGTCGGGCACGATCTCCGCAGCGAAAACACGCCCGGAAAGCGTGAGAAGGAGCGCCGAAAGAAGGAGGAGCGCTGCTGCTTTTTTCAGCCTGTTAACGCACGACATACAGCTCATCTCCTTCCGAAAGTCCCGACTGAATCACCATATACACGCCGCACTGCCGGCATTCGACTGCGACACGCTCGTGTCCGCCATCCGAATCCATCCGGTAAACGTAATCCTCAGAGAGCTCCGAGTCATGATAAACCGCCGAAAGCGGCACATACAGTACGTCCTCGTAACTTTCCTTCACGAAATAAACCGGTATATAGTCGCCCGGTTTCATATCCGTCATCGTGCGGTGCAGGATCCGATAACGGTGCGCATCCTTTCTCACAAGCACCGAGTCCCGGATTCTCTGCTCCGAACTCAGCGGGATTGCCTCTATCTCCACCTCTTCGCCCTGGTACAGCGCGAAACACGGAAGTCCCCGAAGCTCCGCTGTGATTCTGTCCTCCAGATCGATATGCTTCCGGGTTTCGTCCGCGATATAAACAAGCGTCTGATCTTTTTCCGTCCGCGCGCCTTCCGTGATGATCATACTGACACCGTTCTGGTAGCCGCTGTTCACATAATAAACTATTCCGGAAACCGGCGCATAGAGGAATGAACTGTCGTAAATCTCCTGCTTTTCGGCAAGTTTTTCTGCCTTCTCGGACTTTTGCCGCTCATACTCGCGCAGATATTCGCTGTGCGTGAGCGAAAGATCTTCTTTATCAAGCTGGGCGAGCCGGACCGACTGCCAGCCCGCGCCCTGCTGCTGGTAGCCCGCGATCAGGCGGTCCTGATATGCC
>CADCPV010000477.1 GCA_902803345.1 uncultured Eubacteriales bacterium
GTAATCCTTTTCCTGTTTTTCGTAATCCAGTTCTTTCTGCTTCACAAAAGCCGAATAATTCCCCGGATAACGCTTCATATGATGATACTCGATCTCATACGTGACATCCGTCACATTGTCCAGAAACATCCGGTCGTGGGAAACGATCACTACCGCCTTGTCGTAGTTTTTCAGGTATTTCTCAAGCCATTCGATCGCAGGAAGGTCCAGATGGTTCGTAGGCTCGTCCAAAAGCATGATATCCGGACGTGATAGCAGGAGCTTGATGAATGCCACCTTTGTCTGCTGTCCGCCGGAGAAAGTACCGATCGGACGTTCAAGATCCGGCAGCCTGAAGCCGAAGCTCTGGAACATGATTTCCATATCCTGTTTCCAGGTGTAGCCGCTCAGCGATTCCATCTTTTTCTGGAGGCTGTTATACTCCCCGAGGAGTTTTGCATCCTGGTCAGTAAGCAGGGCCTCTATTTCGTGCATCCGTTTTTCCGTTTCGAAAACCGGTGCAAACACTTTTTTGATCTCGTCCCCGACCGATATGCTGCCATCCTCAAAGCTCACCTGCTTCAGGTAACCGATACTCTGCTTTCCGCTGATAAAGATGCCCGAGTCTTCATCACTTGAAAGGTTTGCTGTTTCAACCTCTCCCGTGATTGTCTTCAGAAGCGTGGTTTTTCCGCAGCCGTTCCTGCCCACAACAGCGATCTTCTCACTGTCCCGGATCTCAAAACTGATCCGGTCAAGGATTACGTCATTTTCATATTTTACGGTTATATTTCTAAGCTGTAATCTCATATTGAACTACCCCTGCCTGCGCAGAGTCTGGGAGGTTAGGGCTTTCAGCCGAAGTATTCGTCAACAGTCTTTCTGACCGCGCCTCTTCCCAAAATCATCTTCCTGAACATCTCCTCGATTATCCCACCGATTCCGGCTTCATAGAGATTCGTAAAGAAAATATTCTCATTTGAGAGAATCGGCTTCAGCTGGTCCCCGAAAGTCTCCGGCGATCCGATCACAACATCCGAAAGCCTGTTATGGAAATCCTCGATCAGCGGATCCGGAGCCAGTTCATACCGATTGCCGGAATCGTCCACACCCATTGCATACCGCATGCATCCGGCAATTCCGAGCGGTATCCCGGTCAGCTTCGCCGCCGTTCCGAAAATTCTTTTATATGACTTAATCGTTTCGCCGAAACGCACGCCGAAACCCTGTGTCACGTCAGTACACAGCCTCAGGTTCGTATCACCGAGATACCGGTTCGGGAATCTGTCACAAAACAGCTCGTCTGTAAATTTCTGCGGGGAAATAATGCCCGGATCCTCTATAACCGGTATCCCCTCGCTGTATGCAACGGTCTTTCCCATCCTGAGAAGCGCAGGATCATCAAGAAGATCCGCAAACAGGTCTTTCCCCAGAAGGACGCCGATCGGCCCGAGTGCGGAATGAACCGGGTTCAGGCACGCAGTCACTTTCATGCGTTCGGCAAGATTTACTGTCTTTCTGTCTGTAAGATACACTCCAAAGCCGCGCTCAAGATCCGGCCTGCCATTCGGAAAATGATCTTCAATCACCAGATACTGCGGTCCTTCGGCGTTTACGAACGGCGCAATATAGGTTCTCTTTTCGGTAATAACGGGCTGCATGTTTTCAATGCCGAGCGATTCCAGGAAATCCGCAATGTTCTCAGCCGGACGCGGGGTGATTTTATCGATCATGGTCCAGGGACACGCGACACATTCCTCATCCCTTACATAGTCCAGGAAGCCATCCGGTACAAAGCCCCGTTTATGCCACTCTTCCGCTGCAGTGATCACCGCCTGCCTCAGAAGGTCTCCGTTATGGGAACAGTTGTCCATCGATACAAGCGCGATCGGGCGTGCATCTTTTTTGTAACGCGCATAAAGCATGGCCGTCACAATCGCGATCAGGCTCGTCGCATGATCCGGTCCCTGCTCCAGCTCCCGCTTCACATACGGAAAGAAGTCTCCGTCGGCATTTCTCAGCGCATAGCCTTTCTCAGTTACAGTAAACGAAACAAGCTGCAGGTCGTCACTCGTGAAAATCTCTTTCAGGCGATTCCAGTCCTCCTCATGATCGGAGCGTGCTTTCACGGCCTCTCCGCCAAAACCGAGCACTTTCATATCCTTTGTGCCGTCGCTTTTCAGGATCACGCTCAGCGCAAGATTGTCAAACGGCCTATATATCTTGTCAACAACGTCAAAGTCAAAGGACTCCGCGCAGGTAATACCCCGGTCAAGTGCCCCTGCTTCAAGAAGGTCATCAGCGATGCCTCCGATAAAAACCCGAAATATGTTGCCGATCCCAAAGTGTACCCAGCACGGTGCGGCTTTTGCCTTTGCCGCCGCTTCGGCAACATCGTAGGACGGAAGCCTGATTCCCGCTTTTTCCCAGTTGTCTCTTTTCCTGATTCCATCA
>CADCPV010000478.1 GCA_902803345.1 uncultured Eubacteriales bacterium
CGAATGGGCATTAAATGAGTTCTCGTATTTTGGTGTTTCTCTGTAACATGATGCAACGAGAGTCAAAATATCTATTTCAGTGGGTTACAGGAAATCAGGCAAAAGAAAGGGCATCTGCACAAGAAATGATATGAAAAGAATAGCAAACAGTGTTGTGCTAAAACGGCTTTTTTGGTATTATGCACCCAGAAAGTGACATGCCGGATTGAGGTCGAAGCGAAGGAAGAAGGAAAGGAGAAAGCGAAGGAAGAAGGAAAGGAAAAAGCGAAGGAGAAAACATATTCCCCGGCGGCAACCTCCATTAAGAGCGTCAAGGCAAAGGGCAGGAAGGCACTGAAGATCAAGTGGAAGAAGAAAACAAAAGACGTGGACGGATATCAGATCCAGATTGCGCTGAATAAGAAGTTCACGAAGGGGAAAAAGACCTGCACCGTAAAGAAAAAGACCACCGTTTCCAGGACGATCAAAAGACTGAAGACGAAGAAAAAATACTATGTTCGCATCCGCACCTTCAAGAAGGGTGCTTCAAAGACCTATCACTCCAAATGGTCGAAGGTGAAAAGCGCAAAGACCAGATAAAAAGGGATAAATCAACGGGCGGGAAAGATTGATATAACTTCGACAACGCCCGGCACTTCAAAAACTGTCTATGCATCGTAGGTTGTCCGCTGTCTCGTCATGTATTATCATGACATCGGAAGGAGGGATGATCTATGAATCAATATGTGACAGGAGCAATGATCAGACGTCTCCGGGAAAGCAGAAATATGACGCAGAATCAGCTGGCTGATAAAATCAGCGTCAGCAGCAAAGCTGTTTCCAGGTGGGAGACAGGACGGGGATATCCGGATATCTCCCTGATCGAACCGCTCGCCGATGCCTTAGGGGTATCTGTTATAGAACTGTTCTCCGGGGAGGACGTGGTCAATACAAACAGAGCATCCAATATGCTGCGGATGAAGCTGCATGTGTGCCCGATCTGCGGAAATCTGATACAGAGCACGGGAGAAGCTGTCGTCAGCTGCTGCGGAATCGTTCTGCCGGCGCTGGAGGCGGAGCCTGCGGATGAAGCACACCGTCTGCACATTGAACAGGTCGAAGATGAGTATTATGTATCAGTTTCTCATGAAATGAGCAAAACGCACTTTATTTCCTTTATTATGGCAGTGAAGGACGATGGCTGTGAATTAAGGAAACTGTATGCGGAGGGAAATGCAGAAGCCCGTTTCAAAAGAAGCAGGACAAAATATTTCCTCTGGTACTGCAATCAGCATGGTCTGTTCAGCGTGTCAGCACGATAGATTTCGGAAACGAAGAAATTTTAAAATTTTAAAAAGCTTGAATCATAAAGCCAGGTGCTGTATTTACATTTGCAGCATCTGGCTTTTTCAGAATAATTTCGAAACTCGATTGATTTTTCTGCCATATAGTTTACAATAAGACCATATAATTCTTCATAGTAATATTTTAGTCCAAATAATCGATTGGATTAAAACAGCAGAATCGGAACTGTCAAAAAGTGAATCAAATTACCCTGTTGGAAATAGAAATGGAATACATCCGGGTCAGTCAACAGACCGGACAGTAAAGGGGAAAGTTATGGGCAGCCGAAAAAGCAGAAGCCAGATCGGATTCAGTATGAAAGAACGGATCCTTGCCAGGATCATGATTCTTGTTTTGACGGTAAGTATGATACCGTATCAAACTTTTGCAGCTGATCCTGCAGTGGTGAAAACGGTAAAATCGATTGAGGACATCCGGACAAAATATGAGGTGGATCACGGGACAACGTTAGATAAGATCGGTCTGCCTTCCTCCCTTTCGGCCGTTATTGAGACGACCCGGCTGTCAGACGGCAATACGGACGAAGAACCTGAAAGCACTGAAGAGACTGTTCAGGAGGACATCCGGTGGGAAGGAAAATATGACGGTAATTCTGCCGGCAAGTACAAGCTGGAAGCGAGGTTTGAGGACAAAGACCTGGTTTATAAAGATATGCCTGTCGTTACTGTGACCGTCCGCGAACCGGAAAGTGGATCTGCGGATGAACCGGATCAGTCTGAGAATCAGGAAAAACCGGATCAGTCTGAGAATCAGGACAAATCAGACAAGTCAGAGCCTGAGGATGAGCGGGATCAGTCTGAGAATCAGGATGAATCGGATCAATCTGAAAATGAAGATGAACCGGATCAGTCAGAAAAGGAGGATGAACAGGATCAGTCCAGGTATGTGGACAAGGCGGATCAACCTGAAGAGGAAGAAAAAGCGGATCAGTCTGAAGAGAAAGAAAAAAAGGATGAGCCTGAAGATAAAGCAGCTCAGTCTGAAAAAGAGGAAAAGGCAAATCAGTCTAAAGAAAAGGACAAAGCGGATCAGCCTGAAAAGGAGGATAAAGCAGCGCAATCTGAAAATGCAGATGAAGCAGGGCAGTCCCGGAGTACCGATGAAGAGGACAAGCCTGAAACGGAAGCGGTAAAAAATATAGAACAGAATGCTGATTCAAATGTCCGAATGAAAAAGACCGAAAAGCGTTTCGCAGATGAGCCGGTGGATGAGCCTTTCGCAGATGAGCCGGTGGATGAGCCTTCCGGTGATAGTAATTCTTTCATTCCTCCGGAAGAGCTGGCTGAGCAGCTTTACGGCGAGAACGGAACCGCGCGTACTTTCACGGTCACGCTCACAGATGACAAACACTTCACGGCTCCGAATGATGTGACCTGCGCCGGCGGCAATATCAGCTACAACATAAACGTCAGCATGCAGGCTGCGGCTGTGTTCAAGTATGATGGATGTAATTCAGAGCCGATGTTCAGCGAGTGGAAGAACATCAGGATCTATCTGAAGCTTCCGGAGAATGTCAGGTTCAC
>CADCPV010000479.1 GCA_902803345.1 uncultured Eubacteriales bacterium
CCACAGCTGAACCATGATCCCCGTCAGATAATTGTAATCCCGCTGCGGGCAGACGGCGAAGAAGGCCGTATTTCGCCGCAGGATCTCCCCGCCGGGTCGGAAGAGGTAATACTTGCCGTTTTCCCGGTCCGGGCGGCTCCGGTTGTACAGGGCTTCGTTGAGGACGTCGATCTGCCCGGCGAACGCCCGGAGACAGAAGTCCGCCGCCGCGTCGCAGAGGTGCTCGGTCAGTTCGTCCGGCTCCCCCGCGTCCGCCGGTCCGAGGAGTTCTGCGTCGAGCGCGGGATCGATGCGCTCCGCCGGGATGCGGATGAGGACGACGGGCCTGTCCTGCGCGTTCTTCGGCGGGGATTCGATGACGAACGCGATGTCGTCCCGGTAAAACGCCGTGTCGTTATCCCCGTATGGTTCCTCTTCCGTCGGCGGCTGAATGACGATCGGCGCGTCGTACATCCTGCGATAGGTTTCGGTTTTCTCCTCCATGGAGCGAAAAAGGGTTTTGAGTCTCTTCAATGGCATTCCTTCTTTCCGAAATGAGATGGAAGAGCGCGCAAAACCCGCAAAAAAACACGCCCGCCGGAGCGGACGTGTCGGAAATGAATCAGCCGTTTTCAGCTTTCCGTGACAGGGACGCGCCGGATTTTCTTTTTCTTCATGGCAAACACCTCCCTGCGGGAAATTCGTTTTTACTTGATGATTATACCATATCCGGACCGCCTTGTCAAGGGATCCATACGGGAGAAAACGGGTTTACGGATTCTTTCCCGTTCCGCTTCCTCTTTGATCGCTCCGCGTGTCTTGACCACCACGGTTTCTGTCAAGGGGAATTGAAAAGAAGCGTGGAAAAAACGAAATCATCAAAACAGGAATGACTATTGCTTTACAGCGCATGGATCTCAGAGCAGGATTGACAAAGAATCCTGAATATGGTACAATACGAGGACGGTCAGAGCTGAATCAAGATAAGGACGCCTGATCCGAAGAATTATGATATCGAATCGACGCTTCGCTCTCTCAATATCAAACTCTCTTCAGCAAGGAATGGACTTATGACGGACTATACCTTAACCGCTTCACCCGCCGAACAGACATGGGATAAACTGACTTATGAAGAAAAAAACCGGATGCTGTATGAGCGCCAGAAAGCACTATTGGACTTATTCCTCGAGAAAAAAGCGATCAGCCAAGCTCAGCATGACAAATCACTTCACGATCTTACGGTAAAAATGAAATACGCTCCCCAGGGCGCTGGAAGGAGTGAGGACGGATGAAAACGCTAGCAAGGATCTCCAACGAAGAATATGATCCGTTATCGTTGGGATTATCGGCTACAGCAGAAATCAGCATTCTCGGCGATCAAGCATTTATTATACTGCCAAAAGTATTTGGGGAGGTTGCCGATCAAATCGTTTCGGTCTTGTCGCTCTCAGGCGATTCCGAAACTGCATTTTCTCTTTTCAAAAGATTTCTAACAGAAAAAGCCCAGGCACTTGGCTGTAAAGCACAGCATGGACGCCGGATATACAGGTTTGTCTGTACATCCGATACCAAACTCAATGAAACTGCGACTCTGGCGGAATCCGAAGACATTTCGGATGATCTGGCTAAACTTGGTCTGAAAAGAAAGATGTGGGGCGGAGACGATTACCCGTATTACGGGTTCGGAGTAAAGGATCGAGGTGAGCTTATCTCCTGGTGCGTGGAGAACAGCCACTTCCGCGCGGAATCCGAAACCGAGATCGGCGTACGGACAGAAGAAGCGTATCGCAGAAAAGGGTATGCGCTTTCCAACACCGTTTTCCTCTGCCGGAAATTGCTGCGACGCGGGATGACAAAAATCTTCTATGAATGCGACATCGAAAATCATGCTTCGTTTCATCTTGCGCAAAAGGCAGGGCTTGAAAAGACGGGCGAAGTGCTGTATATGATCTTCAAACAATAGCGAGGTCAAACCATGAAAGAAGAGCTTCCCAATACCGGGAGGCTCTTTCCTTTAGGGTTCCAGATTGCCTTCATCGAACAGCGGTGAGTCGAAAAACTC
>CADCPV010000480.1 GCA_902803345.1 uncultured Eubacteriales bacterium
AAGGAGGGACTCAGCATGTCCAACATCACAGCAAGAAAGAAAGATCCCGTTGTCGAAACGACAAAGGGCAAGGTGCGCGGATTTCTGTATGACGGCGTCTACAATTTCTGCGGCCTGAAGTACGCAAAAGCCCGCCGTTTCCATCAGCCGGAAGAGATGGATCCCTGGGAGGGGATTGTGGACGCGACATCCTACGGCTATATCAGCCCGGTGCTCGCGGACCCGAGACCTTCAGGCGAAGTCATCTGCCCGCACCGGTTCTGGCCGAACTCGGAAACCTGCCTGAACCTGAATCTCTGGACCTCTTCTCTGGATCCCGCAGCCAAAAAGCCTGTTATTGTCTGGTATCACGGCGGCGGTTATGCAAATGGCTCGGCTTTGGAGCAGGTCTGCTATGACGGTCAGAATCTCGCGAAAGAGCGCGATGTCGTGATCATCACCGTTAATCATCGTCTGAATGTTTTCGGATTCCTGGATGTATCGGATTTCGGCCCGGAATATGCGAATTCGGCAAACTGCGGCATCGCGGACCTGGTCGCATCCCTTCGGTGGGTGCGCGACAACATCGCAAAATTCGGCGGCGATCCCGGAAATGTTACGATCATGGGCCAGTCGGGCGGCGGCGGAAAGGTCAATACGCTCGGCCAGATTCCGGAAGCAGCGGGCCTTTTCCACAAAGCAATTCTTTTATCCGGTGGCATGGGCGGCTTCAGGAGACGTCAGAATCCCGCGCCTTCGGATCTCCTTCCGAAAGCGATCATGAAGGAAGCCGGTGTCAGCACAATCGAGGAGCTTGAGAAGGTTCCGAAGGCACTCTTCATCTATGCGGTCAATGTGGCCGGCAAAAAGCTCGAAAAGGAAGGCTATAGCTTCCACTGGGGGCCGAAAGCAAACGGCTGGTATCTGGGCGACCCGACTGAAGTCGGCGTTTCGGAGTACTACAAGACGGTTCCGACCCTCGGCGGCACGGTTTTCTCGGATCTTGTGAGCGGAAAGTTTGACAAGGATTTCGACGAATATACCGATGAAGAAGCGAAGGCCATGATCGGTGAGAAGTACGGTGAAGAAAACGTCGATGCGATTGTCGAGGCATTTCAGGAAGCTTATCCGAAGAAGCGCCTGATCGACATTCTCTCGCTGGATGTCAATATGCGGAACGGCGCGAAGAATTACCTGACGCTCAAGGCGAAAGAGAGCTCGGCTCCGACCTGGAACATGCTGACGACGCTGACCTTCGACTACGAGGGCGGATCGACCGCATGGCACTGCTCGGACCTCGCGTTCATCTTCGGTAATTCCGAGAAACTGCCGCTTTACGACGGTATGGGCGAAGTAACAGCGCGGCTGAAACGGGAGATCAGCGCCGCGATCTGCAGCTTTGCACGGACCGGCGACCCCAATAACGCCGATACACCTGCCTGGAAGCCTGTTACCGCGGATTCCTTCAATACGATGGTATTTGACGAAGTTGCGGAGTGCAAAGAAGACTTCGACGCGAAGGTGGGTGAAGTGATCCGCGCAACGAACAAAGGCGGCCGCTTCGGTATGTGGAGCGCCTTCGGCAATCCGGACGGCGAATCCGACAACGACTGGATGTTCTGAACTGATTACAGAACATTGTCTCAGAAAGAGAAAGGATCCCGGGCAGCGCCCGGGATCCTTTCTCTTTCTATTTCTGTGGTTTACCTTCTCACCGGCTCGATCCGGAAGCGGAGGACGCGTTCCTGATCCCGGAGGTACAGCTTGTACTGATCGAGCGGAATGGGGCCGCAGGAATTCGAGCCGATACCGGTTTCCGCGAGGTCGATGTCGATGACCGTCAGGGAGCCGCGCTCAAGTTCGTATTCATGCCAGGCTTTGGTCAGTGCCTGGTCGGTATAGTCGTGGACCGTGAAGGAGAAAGGCGACTCCAGTGCGCTGAAGCGGAGGCCCGAACCCCGGAAGTCGGAGACGAGAAGCGAACGTGTGTCAATTCTCGTGCCGTTTGCCTGCATCCGGGCGTAGCTTGTGTGGAGGTCCGTCACCTTCGACTCGTACCAGCCGATATCGGAGGCGTAAGCACGGTCAACATAGTTCTCGCCGGGGCCGCGTCCGTGCCATTTCACGGTGTTGAAGGAAGCCGGGATCGCGAGCGTCATACCGAGGCGCGGCCACCAGAAATCCTCTTTTTCGGCGCGCGGGAAAGCCCGCTCCGAGAAGGTGGTTTTGATATCGATTGTGCCGTCCGCGTAGACGGTCCAGTATTCATCGGTGTCGGCGACAGTCGCAGTCGGATTCGCGCCCCAGCGCTTCTGGAACCGGAGCGTGATCTGCCCGAAGCTCTGCCGCACAACGGCGTGCGAATCCCAGGTGATCAGGGTTTCGTCGTCGCCGAGAATCACAGGATCTTCTGTGAGACGGGAGACCAGCCGGTCAATGCCGCGCCCGAGCCATTTTTCGCAGATACCGTGGCCGAAGGAAATATCATTATCGGTCGGCGCATGCCAGAAATTCGGGCGAAGCGGAGATACGAGAAGCTCCTGCCCGCCGGTTGTATAGCCCGAAAGCTCACCGTGCAGCAGGTCAAACTCCAGCGTGAAGTCCTCGCCGATGATCCGGTAAAGCTGGCCTTCTCGGACGGAGGTCAGGGCTGCGCCGGTATTCACGGAAGGCTGCGAAACAGCAGTTTTCCCTTCGTTCAGCACAAACTGGTCGGAGGCCATGAGGAAGCCTGCGGGCGCGAAGTTTGCCGATTCCCGAAGTGTAAAGCTGAGGTTCAGGAAGGCTTCTGCATCGGGCAAATCAACCGGGATCGAAAGCTCTTTTTCCGAAAGCGGCTGAAGACCGGCAAGGTCCAGATCGCCGGAAGAAAGGACTTTATTTCCTGAGACCAGTTCCCAGCGTCCGAGAAGCATGCCCGGAACGAAGGAATCATGTGCGGTCAGCTTTATGATCAGCGGGTTTTCTGAAATCAGCGAAGCATGCAGCGGCTGGTAAACCTTTTTCAGTTCTGTCATCGCCGGGTGCGGAACCTTGTCGGAACTCAGGAGGCCGTCGTTGCAGAAGTTTCCGTTCGCGCCGTGCAGTTCAAACGGCATGCCGTAGTCGTTTCCGCCGGCCCAGAACTGCTTCCCGTCCTCGGTGAAAGCCCGGAGACCGTGATTCTGCCATTCCCAGACGCAGGCACCGAAAAGCTTTGGATAACGGTAAATGAGTTCCCAGTATTCTTTGAGATTTCCGGGGCTGTTGCCCATGCTGTGTGCGTATTCGCAGACGAAGAATGGACGGTCGTCCGGGCGGTTTGCAAAATGCTCCAGAGAGACAAGGGAAGGATACATCGTCGATTCGAAGTCGGTGCAGTCGGTCCAGGGCGCGTTTTCCATCGCTTCCCGGAGCGCATAGCGCTTCTCCGGATCTGCCATCATTTCTTCGGTCGTAAAGTGCGGCATGATCCGGGCCGGCTGGTAATGTACAAGCCGGTCGTCGAGTGTCCGTGCACATTTTGCTGCTTCGTCGTGGTTTTCGCCGTAGCCGGATTCGTTTCCGAGTGACCAGGCAAATACGCAGGGATGATTCTTATCGCGGCAGATCATGCGGGCGGTGCGGCTCACATAAGCATGGCGCCATGTGATATCCTTTGAAAGCATATCCCAGTCGATCGCGGTCATCCCATGGCATTCGATATCCGCCTCATCCAGCACATAGAGACCGTATTCGTCGCAGAGATCATAGAAATACGGGTCGGAAGGGTAGTGACTCGTCCGGACAAAATTGATGTTGTGCTGCTTCATGAGAAGCACATCCTGAAGAAGCGCTTCCCGTCCGACTGCCCAGCCGCGGTCCGTATTGGTATCATGATGATTGACACCGCGGGCCTTAATCGGAATGCCGTTCAGAAGGACCTCGACGCCGCGCCGTTCGATTGTGCGGAAACCGACGCGCACAGGGATATAAAGTCCGTTCGACTCCAGAATCAGTGTGTAGAGATTCGGCTGTTCTGCCGACCAGAGTTTCGGGTTCTGAAGCTGCATCGTAAAGCTGCAGGTATCGTATTCCGCGCTGTAATCGGGGTTCAGGTCATCTCTCGGGAAGCATTCGACAGCAGATACAACCGTGTCTTTGTCATAGAGCCGAGCTGTGAGTTTCGCGTGATCCGAAAGCAGCCGGTCTTCGCCGATGATGCCCTGCCCCTCCGAGCGGCGCAGCTTGACTTCCGCTTTGAGAAGACCGTTCTGATCCGCCTTCACCGAAACTTCCTGGATTGCGTCCTCGATCGGTTCCGCTAAAAGCGCAACATCGCGGAAGATGCCGGACATATGCCACATATCCTGGATTTCAATGTAACTTCCGTCACAGAAGCGCAAAACCGTCACGGCGAGCACGTTTTTCCCGGGATGCAGGAGTTTTGTAATATTGAACTCCGAACTCATATGCGAGCCCTTGGACATTCCTGCTTTTACGCCGTTCACATAGACATAAAACATTGATCCGACGCCCAGAAACCGCAGGATGACCCGCTTATCTTCCATGAACTTCGGCAGTGTAAACTCCCGGCGGTAGCAGCCGGTGTCATTGTCTGTCGCGACATAGGGCGGCTCTACCGGGAACAGATACGGCGCGCCTGAATACACAGGATGGCCGCCGTAGCCCTGCATCTGCCAGCAGCCGGGGACCTCAATCCTGCCCCAGCTTTCATCCGGTTCATAATCCGGTTTTGTATAGGCTTCGTCCACAAGAAGCGGTGATTTTTCAAGACGGAAATCCCAGATACCGTTCAGAAGCCGGTAGTACAGGGAAGCGTCTTCCGATCGGGAAAGCGCCTTTTCTTCGCTGTCGTAGGGAATGAAATGCGAACGGTAAGGCAGATTGCCCTCCTGCTGCAGTTCCGGAT
>CADCPV010000481.1 GCA_902803345.1 uncultured Eubacteriales bacterium
CACTTATGTGAAGCTTCGCATAAATGCAGTTATGCTGAGCGATTTATTATGCGAAGTTCTCCCTTGATCCTGCAAACTTACTGGCATTCAAGGGAGATATCGCTTCGCATAAAACTGTTACAGATTCTTACGTAACCATTGGATCAGATCCTCCTTCTGCTTATCGGAATACCTTTTCCTTGACTCAAGTGTTGGACTGTTTTTGAGAATCAGTTCTTCTTTGATCTTCGGATTAGTTTTTGCGTAAATTTCAGTTGTTGTCACTGATGCATGTCCAAGGAAATCCCTGATATAAATGAGGTTCACGCCAGCTTCCAGCAAGTGCATCGCCTTGCTGTGACGAAAACTGTGATTGGTAATGCGTTTGGTAAACAACCCCGGAGAAGACTCTTTTGCCAGGGCAACATATTTATCAATCACATATTGGATCCCTGCTCTGGTTAGTTTTTTCCCGACTCTGTTGACGAACAACGGTTCCGTTTTATTCATCCGCCCATGACGGGTCATATAGCTTTTTACAATACCATAAGCTTCGCGGTTAAGAGGGATCTCTCGAGTCTTACCACCTTTGCCATGAAGTTCGACAGTGATTACCGGCTTTTCCTTAATTGATTGCGGAGTCAGATCGATCAGTTCCTGGACTCTTGCTCCAGTTTCGTAAAGAAGTGTAAGGATTGCCATGTCCCTGATTCCTGACGCGGCCTTCTGGTCTGGAAGGGACAGAATAATCCGAATCTCCTCAAGGGAAAGGTAGTTCATTGGTATTGCTGTTGCTTTCTTATACGGAACAGAAAGGACTTCTTTACAGTGGTCAAATGCGGATGGCTCCTTATACTGAACATACCTGAAAAAAGCATGGATGGTTGCCAGACGCTGGTTCCTTGTGCTGACAGAAACATTTCTGTTTTCCTCCAGCCAGTTAAGGAAGCCCTCAATGTTTGAGCCGGTAAAGTCTGCATATGTCAACTTCTCAGGCTTAAGCCGGAGCTGGTTTTCAAAATAATTCAGCAGGAGAACTACTGTGTCACGGTAGGATTTCACCGTGTTTGGCGACAGGGATCTTTGTTTTGGTATGTAGTCCGTAAAGAAACGAGGAATGTAATAAGATATCGGTGTTTCAATCATGACCTTCCTCCCCGTCCATGACGATGCCTTTGTACAAGTTTGGACTGTACTTCTCTACCTTATTCAGAATCCCGGAAAAATGAGATTCCATAAGGCGAAGATAATACTCTGTCTCCGTAATCCGCCGATGTCCAAGATACGTAGACAGCATTGGAAGCGAAGTATAAAGGTCAAACCCTTTTGCCTCCATCTGTTCCAATGCTCTTACACAAAAAGTATGGCGCAGATCGTGCAGCCTGGGGACGGATCCCTCGGGAGTATAAATGCCTGTCATTGCCAGCAGTCTCGCGTACTTTGTATAGATCTTATTTTCGACGGTTTTTCTCTTCTGCGATGGATAAATGAAGAAATCATCTGCCCCCATAGACGAAAGATAGTGTTCTGCATACTCTGTCACTTCGAGCAGAAGAGAATCGGATGCAACAACGATCCGGCTGACACGATTTTTACTCTCCCGGATAGTGATCTTCCCCGTGGAAAGATTGACATCGTTCTTTTTCAAATGCTGGACTTCTGAACGACGGAAGCCACAGCAATAGTACAACTGCATGGCAGTTCGGAAGGCATCATCTTCAAGGTTGGGATTGTTTTCATGCCACTCATCCAGAGCAGAGAACATCTGGGAGATTTCCTCGGACGAAAAGATATACGGAATGAAGTTCGATTTGAAAATACGTTTGTCATCTGCCCCTGTGTAGATATTTTCATATCCCAAAGCCAGAAGATATCTGGCAAAAGGCCGGATGGCGCTTCTGCGCAGTTCAGTAGTGCCTTCCTTTTCGCCGGCTCTGATGGATGTAAACTCCTCATATAGTTCCCGGGAGATCTCGGGTTTTGTTACCCCGTGGTTCTTGAAAAAGTTGTCGAGTTCTCTGAGTCTGCAGGCAAGACGACGATCCAGTTTCAGCCCCATTGCCTGTCTTGATAAAAGGTAAAAAGGGAGAAGATCCCTGAAAGGCCCGCTATACTCTGGAAAACCATTCAATTCAGCATTCATGGGGCACCTCCAGTGTCAGCTCTTTCAAATGGGTTTCATCGACAGTGAGATACCTTTCTGTTGCCAGCGTCGAGTTATGCCCAAGGATGTTTGCTATTGCGCTGATAGGAACATTGTCGTTCATAAGGCCAGTGGCAAGACTGTGCCTTAAAGCATGCGGCCCATGATGCCTTCCTTCATATTGGATCCCGGCGATTTCCATAGCTTGTGTGATTGCATGATGAATCGTACCAGTTACCTTATATCTCCTGTGCGGTGCATTGATCGATATGAAGATATAATCGGCATCTACACTTTCCGGACGTGCATTCTTGATGTAGTCCAACAGAGGAAACTTCACTTCATCAACCAGGGGAAGCGACAAAGGGTTTCCCGTTTTCTGCTGGATGATGTGCAGCTGGTTTTTAATCCAGTCAATATCGCTGAACCGGAGCCGTATGACATCTCCCGCACGGAGGCCAAGATGCGCAATGACACAGATTACAGCATAAGTAAACTTTCCGTAGTCTGTTTCCGTATCGATACACGACAACAACTGATCGATTTCCTCTTTGGAGTAATAAGAAAGCACCTTATCCCGTATATCTCGCCGGATATACGGGAGAGCTGCTTTCCCGGAAAACGAAATATCTCCCCGGTCATACATCCAGTCGTAGATCTCCCGGATAACCGCCGCTGTTGTCGCCAGTGTCTGATGCGAATACTTCCTGTTAAGCTCAGAAAAGTAATTGTAGACATGGTGCATTTCGATATCTTTGGTTGCCTTAATGCCATGACAAAACAGAAACTCCAGATGTCTGGAAAACTCCCAAATCTTTCGGGATTTCGTTGTATAGGCCAGAGACCTCTTGTTGACGTTGTCACGGTACGCCATAAAGACGTCTTTAAACTCAACAGGCGTAGTAGTGTTTCTGCTCCTAGGATGAAAATGAAGATAGTTTCGGCTTTCCTCAAATTCGAACAGATTCAGCAATGGCTTTCGGATAACAGTTTGTACGGAAAGAAGCTGTGAATAGTAATCAAGGCAAAACCGCTCTTTGAAGAACTCTACAGCAACAGGGATGTCTGCTTCATCATAGCCCTTATCGTCGCAGTATTTTTGAAACAACCCTGTGACCCAACGAGTGGTCTCGATAGTTTCCTGGCTGAATCCATCCACAGCCATTTTTGCCGTTAGCTCTTTGGCAATGACAGGTATGTCCTTTGTTTTCATAGGAACCTCCTTTGGTGATATTTAGGGACATATCCTACCACAGAGCTGATATTTTTATGCTAAGTTGCAACGATAAAAAACATGGATTATAGGAGGTGATTGAAATGACTTTTCATAAAAAATGACTCCACATAACTCCACTTATGTGAAGCTTCGCATAAATGCAGCAACAGGAAGCTTTCCGCATTGCTGAGGATCCCCGACTTCAGGACATTCGGGATCGACACGATGGATTGATTCATTTCTCCGACGCTCACGATATTGAAGTTGATCGGCTTCATCCGGGTATTCAGGTTGACCACGCAGAGGACCTCACGGTCGTACCGGGAAAGTTCCCGCCGCATCACAGCGAGGGCCTCCAGGGGGGTAGTGATCGGGACATCCGAATAAAGCGGGTGCCCCTCCGCAAGGCGGATGCATGCCTCTTTCAGCTTATAGTGCTTCGACTTCGCGGATTCCTTTTTCTCTGTCATGCGCCTCCTCCTGTTCATCGGGATCCTCAAACGTGATGCAAAGGATCTCGTCATCCGGCATGTTGCGGATATAGTCCCGGAGTTCGTCCAGGGTCATCTTTTCAGCCATCAGAGTTCCTCCTGTTCATCACTGTCTTCAGAATCACCGCAGTCTGCCGGGTCGTCGCCTTCCGTATACTTCTCGTCTTCCGCTTCTTCGCCTGCAGCATAATCCTCTCCATCATCGTCCGTGTCCTCCGAATAATCCGCATCCGGATCGGGTGATGCCGTTTTCTTCTTTTTCTTCTTTGTCTGCAGATAGAACCATACGCCGCCTGCCGCGGCAAGGATCAAAGGGACAAGCATGATGGGGGCCATGGTTCCGGGCTTTTTGATCTTCTTTTCGGCTTTCTCTTTTTCCCTGGCCTCGGCTTCCGCCTTCTCCGCTGCCTCCTTCTCCGCCTGGGCGGCTGCTTCTGCCGCCGCTTTCTCTGCTTCTGTGATCGATTCGTAGGTTCCCTTGTCGTCCTTCGCC
>CADCPV010000482.1 GCA_902803345.1 uncultured Eubacteriales bacterium
AGAAAGTGCGTCGGATGTCATCTGTGCATTCTGGTATGTCCTCAGCAGGCCATCAGACCGGCGCGGAAACGGATCACAAAAGCAAATCTAAAAGAATAAAACAACCTGACCATGAAATACCGGCCCGCTTTCCGGAAGTGGGTCGGTATTGTTAACACGAAGTAAATAAACACCTGCTTTCGGAGAGGTATTCAGATGACTGTACAGGAGACTATTTTTCACAAGATCGCCGAAGCATTGCTGACGGATTATTCCAGCATCTATTATGTGAATGCAGAAACAAATGAATATTTCTGGTATTCAGTGAATCCGGAGTTCCATTCACTGCAGCTTGAACAGGGCGGGGATGATTTTTTCGAAGATATCATCCGTGACTGCAAAAAAGTCATTTATGAAGAAGACCAGCATATCTTTCTGCATGATATCCAGAAGGACAACCTTCTCGATGCAATGAAGACGGGGACAATGAAGAACATTGAATATCGTCTTCTGCTGAACGGCGTGCCCGTCTGGCACTCGCTCAGGCTGATCCGCGGCCTGGATGATAAGACTGACTATTTTGTGCTCGGCGTGCTCAATATCGACGAGCAGTACAGGCAGAGAGAGAGCGAGAAAGAAGCCGTGCGCCAGAAAGAGATCTACAACCAGATCACGTCCAGTCTGGCGGGACAGTATGATACCCTGTACTATGTTGACGTCGCATCCAGCACATATGCGGAGATCTCCTCGACAGATGAATACAAAAAGCTGAACGTACCGGCTACCGGAAACGACTTTTTCGCGGAGAGCAGAAGGAGCATACGCAAATATGTGCATCCGGAGGATCAGGAGAAGGCCCTCAGGATCCACTATAAAGACGTTATGCTGAAGAACCTGAAAAAGAGACACTCTTTTTCCGTGTCGTACCGCCTGGTGGTAGACGGCGAGGTCAGGCATATCCGGCATACGGAGATCATGGCCAGGGACAGGAAGCATATAGTCGTCTGTATTGAAAATATCGACGAGGAAGTGCAGGCTGAGCTTGCTCAGAAAGAAAACCAGAAGAAGACGGTCACCTTCACGCAGATCGCGGAAAGACTGGCGTCCCATTTTGATCTGATCTATTACATCGACTGCAAGAATTCGACCTACATAGAACTCTCTTCAAAGAAAAAAACCGGCGGGCTGGAGATCCAGGAGGAAGAGCAGGATTTTTTCAGAAACGCGAGAAAGAACGCGGAAAGACTGATCTATAACGAGGACCGGGAACGGGTGACGCTTTTTCTGGACCGGGATCATCTGATCTCGCAGCTGGAGAAAAGACGGCAGGTGATCACGGATTACCGTATGCTTGTCAAGGGCGGAAAAAAGCAGTATACCCGCATGTCGGTCACGTACTCCTCGGACAGGAGCCATTTTATCATCTGCGTGGAGAACCGGGATAAGGACGTCCGCAGAGAGGCAGAGCATCTGAAAGCGCTCTCCGTAGCGAATGAGATGGCAAGAAGAGACGAGCTGACCGGTACGAAGCACCTGACAGCCTACCACGAGATGGAAAGAGATCTGCAGGAGCTGGTCAGGGACGGAAGCGCTCCTTTCGGGATCGTGGTCTGCGATATCAACGGTCTGAAGATCATCAACGATACGGAGGGACATAAAGCGGGGGACGACTATATCAGAAGCGCGAGCAGGCTGATCTGCCGGACCTACAGCCACAGCCCGGTATTCCGGATCGGCGGGGATGAATTTGTCGTGATCCTGAAGGGGCAGGATTTTATGAACAGGGAGAGCCTGTTGTCCAGGATCAGAAGACAGTCGGAAGAGAATATCCGCATGGGCGATGGCCCCGTCGTGGCGGTCGGTGAGGCTGACTTTACACCGCAGGAGGATCAGTCCGTCGCGGACGTCTTTAACCGTGCCGACGGCATGATGTACGACAACAAAGCACGCCTGAAGGAACAGAAGCTCGTACAGGAGAGCCATTCTCTCAAGGAGAGGACGAATATCCGGATCATCACCGAGGAAAGACGAAATCTCCTGGATTCGCTGTTCAAAGCGTTCGAGGTGGTGTCGGAGGGAACCTATGTTTTCCTGTGCGACATGAGGCATGACTATTCCCGCTGGTCCAAAAACGCGGTGGATACCTTCGGACTGCCGTCCGAATACATGTATGGCGCAGGGGACATCTGGGAGAACCGGATCCACCCGGAGGACCGGGAAGCCTATCACAAAGGGATCGATGAGATCTTTGCAGGAAACGCCGCAGGACATGATATGCAGTACCGTGCGAAACGTGTCACGGGAGAGTATGATGTCTGTACCTGCCGCGGCACTGTGATCCGGGACCTTTCCGGCGAGCCGGAAT
>CADCPV010000483.1 GCA_902803345.1 uncultured Eubacteriales bacterium
CACTGATAAAAGATGAGGCCTGACATCCGCCATGCGATATAGGAATCCCGTATTATGTCATGTAGGTTCAAAATAGCGGGAATATCGAACACCCCAGGACAGATGTATTATAACAAAATATTTTCCAATTATCAACGATTTCTGAGAGAATTCAGGATTTTTTCATAATACGGCGGGTCCGGAACCGTAAATTCCATGGTTTCGCCGCTCGACGGATGTACGAATCCCAGAAGATACGCGTGCAGGCACTGCCCTTCGGTCTGAAAACGGGACTTTCCGCTGCCGTAAACCGTATCCCCCAAAAGCGGATGATGGATTTCGGCCATATGAACCCGGATCTGGTGTGTGCGGCCGGTCTCCAGGCGGCATTCAATCGAGGTATAATCCCCGAAACGCTCCAGCACTCTGTAATGCGTCACCGCGTTTTTACCGTTTTTCGGGTCAACGCCCATTTTTTTCCGGTCTTTTTGATCGCGGCCGATCGGAAGGTCGATCGTTCCTTCATCATCCTTCAGGTTACCCGTGACAATCGCATGGTAGCGCCGCGAAATCGAATGCGCCGCAAGCTGTTCCGAGATCAGAAGGTGCGCCTTATCATTTTTGCAGGCAATTACGATGCCTGTCGTGTCCCGGTCGATCCGGTGCACAATTCCCGGACGAAGCACCCCGTTGATTCCGGAAAGATCGCTGCAGTGGAAAAGCAGTGCGTTCACGAGCGTACCGGAAAAATGCCCCGGCGCCGGATGCACCACCATCCCCTTCGGTTTGTTGACGAGGATCACATCGTCGTCTTCGTAGACAATGTCCAGCGGAATATCCTCGGGAAGGATCTTCAGGGCCTCCGGTTCCGGGAATTCCACTTTAATCCGGTCGTCCTCCCTGAGAAGATACGAAGGCTTCGCGGGAAGCCCGTTGACCAGGACCTTTTCCTCTTTGATCAGCTTCTGGAAAAAGGAACGGCTCCGGTCCGAAAAGGTTTCCGAAAGGTACAGATCCAGCCGGAAATCCTGGTCCGCGCTGTCCGCAGTCAGGTATTCTTTTACGGGTCCCTGTGCCGGCTCAGGCATTGTTTTCTCCGTCTTCCGGGTCCGGTTCTTCGGCAGGATTCTCCGGGTCGGCCGGCTGTTCTTCCGCTTCTTCCGCCTTCTCTTCTTCTTTCTTCATGCTTTCCTCTGCTTTTTTCTTTTTCAGGCCGTAAACCCTGGAAAACTCTTCATCCTTATAGACAAAAACCAGCAGAATGAACAATGTAATGGAACTCAGCGTAACAAAAGAGTCCGCGACATTGAAAATCGGGAAATTAATCAGCTTCACATACAGGAAATCCACGACATACTTCGTAGTTGCGCGGTCGATGAGATTTCCGACAGCGCCGCCTGTCATCATGATCAGCACGATAAACATCGGCAGAAAACGCTTATTCAGCGGCGTCTTTATGAGAAGATACAGCACAATCAGCAGAATTACACCCGTCATAATGTAGAAAAACACCTGCTGGTTCTGCAGAAGGCCGAAAGCCATCCCGTAATTCTCAAGATACTGCAGTTCAAAGACACCGGGCCAGAGTTCAATCGCCGGCTTCCCCTGAAGGTTCTGTACCGCCCAGATTTTGGAGAGCCGGTCCAGAAAAACAAGAAGCGCGGTCCCGACCGCGAATATACTGTATTTTGCCGCTTTTTCTTTCATAATGCTCCTGTAAAACTGCCTGTCGGCTCGAAACAAAGAAAGCCGCAGACAGATTCAAAAGGGGAGTGGAATACTTTCCGCTCCCCGAAATACTGTCTGAAGTTCAGGAAGGACCGGCGCCGGATCTGCCGGTCCGGCTGTTATCAGAGGCTGCCCGACAGAGCGGACAGATCAACCATATCACCCATCAGCTCGTCGAAATCACCGGATAGGTTCATGTTCTGCGGAACCACAATGAAAATCTTCTTGCTGATTTTCTGGAGGTTTCCGCCGACCGTATAGCAGGCGCCTGAAGCAAAGTCGATAATCCGCTGCGCTGCGGACATATCGATGCCCTCGAGGTTCAGTACGACCGCTTTCCGCTCTAAAAGAAGCTCTGCGATCGTATTCGCATCGTCAAAGCTCTTGGGCATGATCATACAGACCTCCGGGCCAGCGCCTGCGGCACGGTTCATGCCGACCACGTTCTGGCGCTGCTGACTGTAGGAGGAAGAGCTCCCGGCATAGGAACTCTGTGTATAGGTTGCTTTCTTCGGCGCAGGTTTCTGCGGAGCCGTGACCTTTTCCTCGAAGTCGTCATAGTCATCCAGATCGTCGTCGTCAAGATCGCGCGCACGCTCCTTTACCCGGGTTTTCTTCTGCTTCTCGGGTTTCTTTTTGGGCAGGATTTCTTCGTCATCCTCATAGTCGTCGTAATCGTCGTAGTCATCGTATTCGTCTTCTTCGTTGACCATCTTCATCTTTTTCAAAAAGTTATCAACAACACCCATTTTATGCTCTCCTGTAATTTCTTTCGCCGAAAATCGCGGTCCCGACACGTACAATTGTCGCGCCTTCCTCGACTGCAGTTTCAAAATCGCCGGTCATCCCCATGGACAACACATTCATATCTATATTATCCGCGTTTTTACTTCTGATGTCAACTGCTAATTGATACATTTTTCGGAAAATCGGCCGGTTTTTTTCCGGATCGTCAACAAAGGGGGCAACGCACATCAGTCCCCGGAGCCGGATGCCCGGAAGCGCGGAGATTTCCTCAGCCGCATTCGCCGCCTCGGAGAAGTCATAGCCGAACTTGCTTTCCTCATTGCCGCCGTTGACTTCAAGAAGGATTTCCGTGACGATTCCGCGCTTCACGGATTCCTTTGAAATCTCCTCTGCCAGCCGGAAGGAATCCACGGAGTGAATCATCACGGCGCGTCCGACGGTTTTTGAGACTTTATTCCGCTGCAGGTGCCCGATCATGTGGAAACGAGCCTCCGGAAGAAGATCCGCTTTTTCCGCTAATTCCTGCACATAGTTCTCACCGAAATCCAGCTGTCCCGCTGAAAGCAGCTCTTCAATATCCGACACCGGCTTCGTCTTACTGACTGCAAGGAGCGTCACCGAATCCGCCGGCCTTCCTGCGCGCGCACAGGCTTCTTCTATTCTTTTTCTGACCGAAAGAAGATTCTCCGAAACCGACATCTGTTCCTCCGATTATATGATGTCATTCGTATATAAAGTCATTCTCTCCGACCGCGCTTCCGTCAAGAAGGATCCGATCGTAGGCCTGAAGCCCGTAGCGCATATCGGATTTGATTACGGTATACGCCGTGTCCAGGGAGTTCGCAATCCGAAGAATCGGCTTGAAAATGCAGTAGCCCTGGTTGATCTGGTAAACGCCCTCCACGCTTGTCGTCACGCCGAGCGTGCTCCGGGACTGATGCCCTGTCTCTTCCATGTTGATGATCGTCATTCCGGCCTGAAGTTCCGAACTGAAGACATAGGCCGTATTTTCATCGCCGATAATAAAGGAATCTTCACCTTCATTCCTGAGGTATACCGTCGCAGGGACAAACTCGGCACCCGATTCGGTCTCCACCAAAAGGCCGTTCTGGTTCGTATTGCCGCCGGTCGTGATATAGGCACGGTCCACGACGAAAAAGTTCTTCCGCACAATTGCCGTTTCCGGAATCTTGAAGCCCGTGATCTCCGTATCCAGGATCTGGAAATCCAGGAAGCGCGAACTCAGGTAATTACCGCCGTATTTCTGGAATTCCAGCACACCGGCGGACTTGCGGTCCTGAAGTTCCCGTATCGAGAATGCGCCGCGAAGCTCCGTCCCGTCCGACAGGCGAATGCTGAGGTTCTTCCGGTTCTGCAGCCGGTCAATGTCCGTTTCGGACAGAAGAAATACGATGGTGAATTTGTTGTCTGATGCAAGTTTATAGACGAAATCGCCTGTTTTTACCGTTTCTCCGGAAGTATGGAGCCGGTAGCCCGTATAGTTCTCGGGATCAAAGTCCGAAGCCCGAAGATCCTGAACCGTCTTTCCTTCATAGCCGTCTTCCCACAAAAGGAAAAACCCGCTCTCCGATGTCCGCTGTTCCGTATAACTGCCTTCCGGAAGGATGTTCTCTACACTCTTCTGCCCTTTCTCTAAGAGCCGGTTCAGAACCGCCGCCCGGACTGAAGTCTGGACAAAAAGCGCAGATTCGAAGTTCACCGGATCATACTGCGAATCGGCATCCGTAATGGCCTCCCGGATCCGCCGAAGGCTGTCCCGATCCAGCACATCCTTTCCGCTGTACAGAAGGTGCAGCCGTTCCTCGAGGCCGCCGTTTTCATCTGTCGTCAGCACAAGGGTTCCGGCTTTTAAGCGGTCTCCGCCCGACGCATAATAGCTCAGGTATCCGCTGCCTTCGGAACCCACGCAGATTTCATCGCGAAGGATCATCCCATGGAAAGTGCCGGCCGCCCGGTCGGAATCCGCAGCCCCGATATTATAGGCCTGGTTCCGATCCCGGACAAGGAAAAGAATCCCCTGCACCACGAGGTACACGAGAATCAGCCCGAATACAATCCCGACGAAGGTAACCGGGAGGCGTTTCGGATGCCGGATGATTTTTTCCTTCTCTTCCTGTGCCATGGGATCCTTTCTTCAGCAGAATTTACGGTGCTTCCGTGCCCGGAATTTCAGAGAGCAGTTTAACGGTCTGCTCATAAAGCGCGTCATGCGACTCGGCTTTTGCAATGACGGCAATGTAGTCCGATCCGTCCTGCGCGTGCACGGCGATCACGAGGCAGCGGCCCGCAGAAACCGTGTAGCCGGTCTTGGCCGCAAGGAGCGTCAGTCCCTTCGGGAGCTCCGTATAGCCAAGAGAAATCGAGTTTGCCGAACGCCAGGATTTAACTTCATAGGATCCGTCCGGTTTCTTCGCCGCACCTGTCGCGTCCTTTGCGGAAGCAAATTCGGTGAGTTCGCGGTGCTGAAGGAACTGCCGCATCAGAAGGTACAGGTCATAAACCGTCGTATAGTGGTTTTTATCGTGCAGGCCGTGTGCATTCACATAATGCGTATTCAGCATGCCGAGTTCCTTCGCCCGCTCATTCATCATCTGGACGAAGCCCTCAATGCTGCCGCCGATGTGATACGCCAGGATATTTGCGGCGTCATTTCCGGAAGGAATCAGGAGCCCCGCAAGAAGATCCGATACGCTGTAACTGTCCCCGGGCGAAAGACCCGCAAGGGAACTGCCCTCCTTCAGGCCTGCAACCATCTCCTCTGTCACGGTGACCATTTCCGAAAGATCCGGACAGTTCTCGACAGTGAGAAGCGCCGTCATTGTCTTGGTCATGCTCGCGGGATAAATGCGCCCGGAAGCGTTTTTCGCGTACAGCACTTCTTTCGTAGTCTCGTTAAAAAGGCCTGCGAACTGCGCGGCGATCAGGGTTTCGTCATAGTCCGCATCCGGATCAATCACGCAGAGATCTTCGGTAAAGGCAGGAAGCCTGTCCTCCGCCGAAAGATCGTCCGTGATCTTCTGCAGGATTTCCCGCTCATAGTCCGATCCGGGCTGATCGGTTCTGCATCCCGAAAGCATGAGAAACGCCGCAAGGAGCAGGAATAAAAATGTCCGTGCGTACGTTCTCATCAGTAAAATACCCTCTTTTTCAGCCTTCCCCGAAGCCCGACCGAAAGGGCGAGTCCGAGAAGGATAAAGGAACTCAGGAGCGAACTCATACCGGCGCTGACGAAAGGCAGCGGAATGCCGGTGTTCGGAATCAGAAGAAGAGATACTGCGATGTTGATAAAGCTCTGGAAGCCGATCATGCAGCCGACACCGCCCGCGATCACGCGTCCGACGATGTCCTGGCATTTTTTGGCCATATGCAGACATTCAAATACAATCAGTCCGATCAGAAGAATGATCACGGCCGCTCCGATAAATCCGAGTTCCTCTCCGACAACCGCGAAAATGAAGTCGCACTGCTCCTCTGAGAGAAACTGGCCGTTTTTGACGGACTCCAGCGAAGAAGTCATAAGCCCTTTTCCGAAAATGCCGCCGGAGCCGATCGCCATGACCGAGTTGTTCTGCTGGTAGGTCTGTCCGGGATAATTCTCCGGGAAGAAAAAGGCGTTGATTCGAAGCACCTGGTGTTCCTCGAAGATTTTCCAGAGAAGCGGCTGCCCTTCCTGGTACACTGCGATAAAGAACAGCGCAACAAGCGGGATCAGCGCAATGATAACGCCGATAATCCATTTCCAGCTGATGTCCGCAAGGAACAGAAGCGTGATGATCATCAGCACGAGAACGATACTCGTCGACAGGTCCGGCTCCATCAGGACCAGCACCAGTACCGGAGCGCAGAGGAGAAAATACAGGATCAGCACATAGACTTTGTCGATTTTCTCATGGATTTTGTACAGCACAAAGGCAAGAAATACAAGAAGCGCCGGCTTCGAAAACTCCGAAGGCTGGATCGTCCCGAAAAAGGGCACATAAATCCATCTGTGCGCGCCGTAAATCGCCCTTGTAAAAAAGCGTACATAGATCAGGCTTCCGATCGAAATCAGCAGCAGAATCCAGGAATATTTGACGATCTTCCGGTAGTCGATGAAGGCGAGAATGATCATGGCGACAAGGCCCATTCCGACGCCGATCACCTGTTTCACCGTTGTGGACACGATGGTTCTCGTAACTTCGGATGCAGTCGCGGAATGCACGACAAACACCCCGATTGTACTCAGAAGAAGGACATAAACAATCAGCCGGAAATTGATATCCCGGGCTCGGAATTTTGTTTCATTCAGATAGCCGAATTTTCCTGCCATGTTTCCTGTCCTGTATGATTCCCTGCGTGCTTCGAAAAATCGCCGCTCAGCGCTTCAGATTGATCGGGATTTCCTCCCCAAGAAACCTTCCGGAGATCCTGTCAAAGCATCTTGCCGCCTGGCTTCTGCCGTCCTCGGGAACGCTCTCCTGCTCCTCTGCAGAAAGAATCTCCTCCGATTCCGGTATAATCCCCAGAAGCGGTTCGCCGATTTCGGTACTGATTTCTTCCGGTGATGGCATCCCGCCGTCCCGGACAAGTTTTTTCTGGAAACGGTTCAGCAGGACGCATTTGTGTACCGAACTGAAATCCGGATGGGTAAGGATCCTTTTGGTATCGCGCCTTGAAAGCAGGGTGCTGTCCGTAACAAGCACCGCGGAATCCGATGCGGAAAGCGCATACAGCAGTCCGTCGCAGATCCCGGACGGCGTGTCAATCAGGATGCAGTCGAATGATGCCCGAAGCATTTCACAGAGCTTGACAAAGCTGGAGCGCTGAATCTGCCGCAGTTCCCGGGTCAGAGACGCCGGAAGAATATACAGCATCTCATCTTTCCTGCACGGAATCAGCGCCTGGATAATCCGGCAGCTGCCTTCAATTACATCCAGAAGATGCCAGGCGATCCGCTGCTCGGCCCCGAACAGGACCGGCAGGTCGCCTTTCATAAAATTCAGGTCCAGAAGGAGCGTTTTCTGTCCGCGTCTTGCCAGTGCGCTGCCGATCCCCGCCGTGACTGTCGTCACGCCGGTCCCGCCTTTTGCGGAAACAACAGCCGTAATCTCTCCCATCGTCTTCCTCCTTAAATCTCCATCAATGCAGGCGTCGCAACGAATCTCGCAATATTAGTCCATGATATCATTGACGCCGCCGGACGACGCCGATGCCTTGAGGATTTCTTCGAGTGTGATGTCGCCCTCCAGGAATTCGTAGAGGCCCTTGCTGATCAGGGCCGCATTGCCCGAAGAATAACCGTTCGGAATCTGAAC
>CADCPV010000484.1 GCA_902803345.1 uncultured Eubacteriales bacterium
AGTGGAAATACTTCAACTGCCAGGAATGTAAAGAAGAGCAACCGATAAAACATCTATGCAAAAAGTATAGCTTCGTTTGCAAATGGGAAAAGGAGCTTTTCCCTATTCAGAGGAAATGCTATCGGATATGCGAGTATTGCGGATGCGATGGCACATCTGACCATCAATTTGTAGTTTATGAAGGTAAATGTTACAAGCAATGTTCCCAATGTGGTTATAAAGAGTCGCTCGAACACAAATGGGTTCATCAGGATGGCTGTTCTGAGAAGTGTGCCAACTGTGGCGCTGAGCAAGAAAGCCATGAATACCATTTGATATCCCATGAGGTTTCGTATGGTACAGGAAGGTGTTATCATGTAGACAGCAGTGATGAAATCTATTGTCTAATGTGTAAGACGCCAAATGCTTGCTTGCAATATCCACAGTCAGACATTTACACATACAGGTGCTTACACTGCGGAAAGATTTCTGTTGAATACGGTGAAAGAAGCACTACAGGTGGGAGCGGAAACAGTTATGTCAACGATTTACCTGAAGCTAATGCTAAGCAAAACAGTTGATCCCTACTTAATTTGGATGCCGGATCCAGGGGCATATACTTCCTCTGTTTTCATGATGAAGACCGGCAAATGGATAATGAAATCTCCAGGTTCCAACTACAGGAAAACAGCTACGTTTCCAGCGCGGATAAACTCGGCATAAAAAGTTTACCATTAAGGAGCTAACGAGGGAGTCAGCCTGTTGGAAAACGCGAGTCACCTGGGGTTGCCGGTGCCGGACAAATTGAAAGCCATTCTCTCGCAACTGCATAATAAACAGGATCGGGACAAGTGATCACACTGGGCATTGCTTTTGACAAGCAGATTAACGGGGAGAGGCAAATGTTATATTCCTGACTGCTTGGATAGAAAAAGACTGGGGGTGTTGCTTTTACGCAGCACCCCGGTTTTTTGTTCTTTAATAACTAATCTAAGGCGACGGCTGCTATGACCGTCGCCTTTTCACATTGTCAGAGCCATGTCTGTCTGATGACGGCAGAGGCGCTTTTTGCTTTTATCTTGATAGCGTATAATATTTTCCACAATTGAAAAAGGAAGTCCCGGAGTGTAGAATATAGTTTGCACAGAAAAACACACAGGAGGGACTTCCATGGGAGAGATTATACACCTAAGGATGACAGGAGGATACATGATGTGTAGGCAATCATATTCCATGGAATGTACCTGGTGAAGCGATAAAGATGTACTTAGAATTATCAAGAGAATTGGTAAAGCGATAAAAACTCCCGATCACCAGCGTAAAAACAGATGACCGGGAGCGTTGTATTTAAGGATAGAACTGCTGTCAAAGCAGAAATCGAAAGACGCAAAGCTCTGGTTGACTTGGGTGCATACATTACGTGATATTTTCAGATGCTGTTTTCAACTGATATTGACAAAACTGAAAATCGGGCGTATCATAATATGCGTTACATAACTTTGATTACGAAAGGAGAATCTGTGCATGCCACCAAATACCAGAGTCACAGAAAGCATGATCATCAACGCAGCCATAGAAGTTGTACGTCAAAATGGTTTTGAAAATATCAATGCACGTACAGTTTCCGAGCAGCTGTGCTGCTCCACGCAGCCGGTCATGTATCACTTTTTGACGATCGACAATCTGAAAAGGGCTGCCTACAAGCATGCGGATCAGCTTCACGCGAAATACCTTATGAATACACCGCCGGGGCAGGATCCGATCTTGGGGATCGGCCTGAATTATATCCGCTTTGCCGTCGAAGAAGCACAGCTTTTCCGATTCCTGTTCCAATCTGGATATGCGGAGGAAAAAAGTCTGTTAGAAATGGTCGATTCCGAGGAGCTGCTCCCTGTTCTTTCGGTCATGAGGGAGGGAGCAGAGCTGAGTCTCGAACAGACCAAAGGCGTATTCATCACCGTTGCGCTGTTTGCCCACGGATACGCTAGCATCATCGCCAACAACCATCTGGAATTTGATGAGAAGCTGATCGTGAAGCATCTGGAACACACATGGAACGGAGCTGTGTTGGCCGCGAAACA
>CADCPV010000485.1 GCA_902803345.1 uncultured Eubacteriales bacterium
CAGAGCAACACGCTGACGCTGACCGCCGGACAGAGCCTTCGGCTTCCGGTTCAGAAGATGGGCGATATCAAGGATCTTGGCGGCTTCTTCCACGCGGCGCTTGATTTCATCCTTGGGGGTCTTGCGCAGTTTCAGGCCGAATGCCATATTGTCATACACGGTCATATGCGGATACAGAGCGTAGTTCTGGAACACCATGGCGATATCACGATCCTTGGGAGCCACGTCGTTCACGAGCTTGTCTCCGATATACAGCTCGCCGTCAGAAATTTCTTCCAGACCGGCAACCATGCGCAGGGTCGTGGATTTACCGCAGCCGGAAGGCCCGACCAGAACGATAAACTCCTTGTCTTCAATGTCCAGTGTGAAGTCACTCACAGCGGTCACGTTTCCGGTATAAACCTTGTAGATGTGCTGAAGAGATACACTTGCCATAAACCTGTCCTCCTTCTAAAAAATCCAGAATGAATCTGATTTACTCAAATTATATTCATCCGTAAAGAAAAAGGGAATTGCCCGTTTTCACAAGCATTTCCCATTCGTTTTGTGCAATTTGACCAAACGTTTGTTCTCTGGTCTACCGGTGATTGCGGATTTCATTTCTTTCCAGCCGGATGTTGTTGATCAGTTCGCTCATTTTCCGGTCCGTTTCGGCAAGTAGCGAATCTATGTAATCCAACGTATTTTTGTGCAGATTGGCTGCATCTGCTTTCGCGTTCTCGCGAAGCTCTTCACATTCCACACGGGCACGGCGAACGATGTTTTCCTCCTCCACCAGTTCCTGTGCTTTCTTCTCCGCATCCTGAACAATCCGCGCAGCTTCTGCTTTCGCCGCCTCAACGCATGCGGTAGCTTCCTGGCTGGCCCTCTCCAGCATGGAATTGGAATCACGGTTCGCCTGCTCCAGCATCATGCGCGCTTTCTGGGTCGATTCCTCCGTCAGGCTCTTTGCCTGTGCATCGGCGCCTTCCAGAATTTCTTTTCGTTTCTGTTCGGTTTCGCTGCGAATGGTTTCTTCTTCGGCTACAATCTTTGCGGCAACTTCCACCGTTTTCGGAAGATTATCCCTCAGGTATTCAAGCTGTGCTGTCATGATAGCCCGGTTCACAATGCAGGTTTCACTGTTGATAAGCGTCTTCCGGGCCCCTCGGAGCTGCTCCTCGAGCGCTTGGACAGCATCGAGGCAAAGTTTGGCATTGTTGACTTCATTTGCCATAAGAACGGTCCTCCTTTATTCCTTCCTTGTTCTTCTCAGGAATCAGCCATTTTTTTACTGTTTCAAGGATACACGCGGGAACCATGCCGCTTATACTTCCTCCAAAGGAAGCAACCTCCCGAACAGCTGAAGATGAAAGGTTTGCCCATTCCGGGAGGGCCGGTATCAGAAGCGTTTCCATCGAGTTGTACAGGCGGCGGTTCATATCAGCTGCTGCCAGTTCCTTCTCAAAGTCACCCGAATTGCGAACGCCCCGGATCACGATACTCCCAGGATGCTGCCGCATGTAATCGGCAAGCAGCCCTTCCCATAGCTCTGCTTTCACATTGGCAAATCCTTCACAGGCTTTTCGAATCAGGCGCACCCTCTCCTCGTAAGGAATGATCCCGTTTTTCGACCGGTTTACCATGACGGTCACTGTCACATGATCAAACATAACGGCCGCCCGTTCTATCAGGTTCATATGTCCGCATGTAATCGGATCAAAGGACCCTGGAAATATGCAGGCACTCATTTGCTCTCCTCCTGGCGTTCGCAGTCTCCGTCCGTTCGCTTTCTCAGAAAAGATATTCCGCAAAACCCCCATTTTCGTTCATCCGTTTTCACAAAACCATCCCCGAACAGAACCTTCTGCTTCGCTTCATGTTCAACAATCACCAGGCCGTCGTCCCTGATCAGGGTTTCCAGCTCATCAAAAACATCCCGCAGGTCTGTCATTCGATAGGGCGGATCCAGAAAAACCAGATCAAACATACAGTTTCGGCTTTTCAGTTTACGAACAGCAGATCTCCAGTCACAGCAGTAGATCTCAACTTGTTCTGAGCACCCGAGAAGTTCTGCATTCCGGTGTTCAACCCGGTTTGCATTCCGGTCTGCATCACATAATACAGCTCTGTCCGCACCGCGGCTGATTGCCTCAAAGCTCAATGAGCCGCTTCCGGCAAACAGATCCAGTACAGCTGCTGACTCAATCCTTGTCTGAAGGATATTAAACAGGTTTTCACGGACTCTGTCAAGTGTAGGACGTGTTTCCTTCCCTTCGGGCGCCTCAATCCGTCGGCTTCGCATCTTGCCTGCAATAATTCGCATTGCTGTAAGCCACTCCCGTTCAATATCGAATCAGTTTAACTGTTCAGGAGTCCTGGCGACGGGATTCCTGCGCGCCTTTCTCGCTCTTCTTTCCCTGGAGATTCTTTTTCGGTTGTTATCTGCAATTTCCTTATGAATCGTTCTGCGTTTTGACGGTCCTGTCAGATAGCCGATCCCATAGCTGGCAGCAGGAAAAAGTACTATCAGCGGACTGATTCTTTCCAGGATAAGCAGCAGATCCCGATTCTCTGCTCCGGCCATCGTAACCAGCGGCATCATCATAATTCTGACAATAATTCTGACGATATCTGTAGCATTGATCGGAATACTCTGAGTATACCCTGCCAATGCATCTCCGATTTCAGAGCGTCTCAGATAGGTCTCCATCCAGGATGGAAGAACGCCTGCATTCGTCATCTGTCTTTCAGCGCTGAAAGCCAGGATTACGGCCAGGATCAGAGGAATCAGTGTCCCCAGTGCGCCGACAACAAATCCTTTCAGCGGATGGAAAGGAACACTTTTTTCTCCAGCGGAAACCTCCTGCCCTTTCTGAATGTGCTGATACAGTATTTCTCCGCGAGCGACTCCATCCGTTCCGTATTCTGCTCCTTTTGCATAAAAAATAACAAGTATGAGAGCTTCTATGATTACGTTGACCAGAACCCTCAGAATAACGGATTTAAAGGATGTCATAGAGCATACAATAAAGCACATAAAGCCAGCCAGTACCAGGAC
>CADCPV010000486.1 GCA_902803345.1 uncultured Eubacteriales bacterium
GCCGTCCAGCACACAGTAGCTCATCGCGAAAATGTCCGGCCCGTAGTCGCCGAGGGATTCGTCAACGAAGTTCTCGGTCGGAGCCGGCGCCGTTGTGGTCGGCGGCTCGGTTTCCGGCTCGGTCACGGGTTCCGTTTCCGGTTCGGTTTCAGGGGAAGTCTCGGTCGGAGGCTCTGTTGGGGGCTCGGTTGGAGATTCCGGAGGAGCTTCCGTTGTTGTTTCCGGACTGGTGTCTTCCGGTTCTGTTGGCGCTTCAGTCGATTCTGTCGTCGCTTCGGTCGGTTCCGTGTCGGACTCAGTTGACGATTCGGTATTCGGCTCTGTCGTGCTTTCCTCTGTCGTCGTCTCCGTATCTCCAGTATCCTCCTCCCCGTAGACATGTTTCACCGGCACTGCAAGCATCAGCAGCGCCAGAAAAACCGCGAGAATTTTCAGCAAAATCTTTTTCATACTACTCTTTCTCACAGGATCAGGCCGAACAGCACAATGACAATGAAGCCGAGAATGATCCGGTAAATGCCAAAGGCTTTGAAATCATGGCGTTTGACATAAGCCACAAGGAATTTGATGATGACAATTGATACGAGGTAAGCCACGACCATGGCAACCGCAAGCGCAATTCCCTGCGTTGAGGTGAAGCTTCCGCCCTTCAGGAAGTATTTCACAAGCTTCAGGGCGCTCGCGCCGAACATGACCGGAATCGCGAGGTAGAATGTGAATTCCGTCGCAATATAGCGGCTGCAGCCAAGAAGCAGCGCGCCGATGATCGTGATGCCGGAACGCGAGGTGCCCGGAATCAGCGAAAGGATCTGGAAACAGCCGATGAAAAGTGCGGTCTTAATGGAAAGCTGCGAGAAACGCATGACCGAAGGATCCTTCCGGTTCAGGCGCTCCACGAGGATGAAGGCCGCACCGACGAGGATCAGCATGATCGCGACGACATACCATTTGAAGAGGTATTCGTCCATCAAATCGTCAAAAAGCACGCCCACGATCGCCGCAGGGAGAACCGCGATCACTACCTTGCCCCAGAGGGACCAGGTGTTCCGCTTCTGCTCTTTCGTCTTGTAGGACGAGAAGGGATTCAGCTTGTGGAAAAAGACCGTGCAGACCGCAAGGATCGCGCCGAGCTGAATGATCACGTCAAACATTTCGACGTAGTCGGCCGTAAAGACCGCCGCATCGCCTTTCCACAGCTCGTTCAGAATGATCAGGTGTCCGGTCGAACTGATCGGAAGCCATTCGGTTACGCCTTCGACAATGCCCAGAACAATGACTCTGAGCCAGTTCAGAAAACTCATGATAACAGTTACCTCTTTTATTTATTCTTCTTCCAGGAGGAACAGCCGCGCAGATACGGGTTCCGGCAGGATGGCTGTCAGTTCGCCTGTTTCGGGGTTCCAGGAAACCGGAGCCTCGTGGTATGCGGGGTAAATGCAGCAAACCTTTGCCGCCTTGCCCCGAAGATGCGCCGCAGGAAGCGTAATTTCGGCCTTTTTCGCCGATCTCCGCCACACGGCGATATAATTCTTCTTTCCGCAGGAAAGCCCCGATACGACCCATTCATCGTCAAATTTCGAGGGGCCCAAAGGGAAGAAGGGAAGGCCTTCCCGGATGTCCTGACGGATCGTTTTGTACAGGTCAAGTGCTTCTCTTACGAGCGCCTTCCGCGAAGGATCAATCTCTGCAAGATGCCCGCTCTGGTGAATCCGAAGAAGCAGCGCATTCACCATATTGAATACGACTTCCTCCCGGTCACCCTCCCGCAGGGGGTAGCTCCAGACCGCCGACTGTTCCGGGGTCAGCGCCGTCGGGGAATTTGCCGAAATCGAGGCGTAGCTCGTGTAAACAGTCTGGTCCGAACTGGACTGGATTGAATAGCGCTGCAGCATCGCCCAGTCCATGCGCATGGAGCCCGAGCTGCAGTTCTCAATCACAAGATCCGGGTACTTCGCGAATGTCCTGTCGAGCCACTGAAGGTAGGCGCGTTCGTGTCCCAAAAGGCCGTCTCCGAAGGAATCCGCATCCGTCTCCGTCCCGATGCCGGGCTCAATATTGTAATCCATCTTGATATAGCCGATGCCGTAGTCCTCCACAAGACGGCGGATCACTTCGTCCGCGTGCGCGATGACTTTCCCGCTCCTGAAATCCAGCTGATAGCGGCCGCGGTCGAAAACCCGCTTCCCATGCCGCATGAAGAACCAGCTGTCATCCGTCTCCGAAAGCTTCGGGCATTTGACGCCCATGACTTCAAGCTCCAGCCAGAGTCCGGGCACCATGCCCTTATCGCGGATGTATTTGATCAGCTTCGGTAATCCGTCCGGAAAGCGCTTCTCTGAGGGCAGCCACTCGCCGACCCCGTTCCACCAGTCGCCGTCTGCATACCAGCCGGCATCGATCACGTAATATTCGCAGCCCATTTCAGCCGCAGCGTCGATCAGCGGAATCTCCTTTTCCGTTGTCGGATCGCCGAACAGGCAGTTCATATAGTCGTTGAAAATGATCGGCAGGCGCTCGTTGTCCGCGTTCTTCCTGCGGATTGCCCTGCGGTATTTCGTGAGCTCCTGAATGGACCGGTCAAAGCCGCCGATGACTGCGCCGACCGCGACGGGAACCGACACAAACGTATCGCCGGGCCTCAGGTTTTTGAAGAAGTGGTGGTAGGTCTCATTCGGTCCGGAAACCGCAAGGTACAGCTGGCCCGGATGGTCCGCAATTTCCCACTGCCAGGAGCCGTTGTGCTCAATCTGGAAAAAGAGGCTGCTGCCGCACTCGCGGTTCTCAATGATGCCCATCGGCAGGTATTCCTTGGTGGACCAGTTGCCGCAGTTCGTGAAAACCGCCGGCTTCGAGCTGTGCGTATCCCACGAAGGGAGCGTCTGCGTGAGGCCGAGAAGGTGTGCGTCGTAGTCCACCCACTGCATTTCACGGCACCAGGAATTGTTGGGAACGCGCACTAAAAGCTTATCGCCGTAAGGCCGGATGCCCTCCTTCATGATGTCGGAAAGCACAAAGCTCGAAATGTATTCGAGACCCTGATCCTCTGCTCCCGCGTTCTCAATCTCCGACCAGCACCTCAGGATCGGAAGCCCGTCGAAAAACTGCATGTGGCTGGTCACCAGCACTTTGGATACCGGATCCTGCTGCGTGATCTCAAGCTTCCTGCCGGATTCATTCCGGTAATCCCGGTGTGATACATATTTCAGCCTGTTTCCGGGAGAAGTAATCTCATGCTTGTTTCCCTGCCGCTCGCCGGGGTTGTCATTTCCGGAAAGCGCCACCTCCACGAGTGTCTGGTACAGGTCATGTCCCCAGTTTTCCTTCCGCTGATACGGAAGCGCCGAGAAATGCATTAAACGTACATCGCCGTTGTCCCGGATTTCAATCCGGATCTGCAGCCCGTTTTCCTGAATATCAAGTACCGTCATGATGTCTCCTTTATTTCCCAGTCAATCGGTGTTTCGCCGTGCTCTATAAGCCAGTCATTTGTCCGCGAGAAAGGCCGCGAGCCGAAAAAGCCGCGGTAGGCAGAAAGCGGACTCGGATGCGGCGATTCAATGATCAGGCGGTTCGGGTTCGTGATCAGGATTTTCTTCTGCTGCGCCGGGCGTCCCCAGAGAATAAACACAATGGGCCTGTCCTCACGGTCCACGGCACGGATTGCCGCGTCCGTAAACTCTTCCCAGCCGATGTCCTTATGCGAAAAAGCCTGGTGCGCGCGGACCGTGAGAAGCGTATTCAGCATCAAAACCCCCTGCTCTGCCCAGTGCGCAAGATACCCGTGATGAGGAATCGGGCAGCCCAGGTCGTCGTGCAGTTCCTGATAGATATTGACAAGAGAAGGCGGAATCTCCACCCCCTTCTTCACCGAAAAGCAGAGGCCGTGCGCCTGTCCCGGCTCATGATAGGGATCCTGCCCGAGAATCACTACTTTCACCTGCTCGAGAGGCGTCAGGTGGAAAGCCGTAAAGATCTCCTGCGAGGGCGGGTAAATCACATGCGTATGATACTCCTCCCGGATCGTCTGGTACAGCTTCCGGTAATACGGTTTTTTGAATTCCGGGGAAAGTGCTTCCTCCCATTTTCCGGTAATTGCGGGCATCTGTTGCTCCTTTCGCAGCTCTTCCGAGCCGTCCGGGTTTTACCTGTCTATCCCCTGTTATCCTCTCGAGCCGAGGGTTATCGTACTGCTTCTGAGGCGACCTGGAAC
>CADCPV010000487.1 GCA_902803345.1 uncultured Eubacteriales bacterium
ATGGCGGGCCTGACTGTCCGGGAAGACCGCAAGGAATATGTGGAATTCTCGACTTCCTACTACAATGCTTCCCAGAAGCTGATCGTGAAGTCCGGCGATGATACCTTCAAGGACTGCAAGACCGCATCGGAAATCGAAGAGAAGCTGAAGAGCCTGCAGAATATCAAGGTCGGCGTGCAGAACGGCACCACCGGTCAGTTCTATGTACAGGGCGACGAGGACTGGGGCTTTGAAGGTCTCGGCTGTGAATGTGTCGGCTATAAGAACGGTTCGCTGGCTGTCCAGGATCTTCTGAACGGCAACATCAGCTACGTCATCATCGACTCCGCACCTGCTGCGGCCATTACAAAGGCAATCAACGCACTGCGGTAAAATTGTTTTTGAGGATCCTGCCTCAGGAGCGGTTACGCCCCTGAGACAGGATTTCTTTTTTCAGGAAAGGTTCCATTATGAGCTTTGTGCAGAAAATCAATACTTTTCTCGGGTATTTTCTCGATGCCGGCGCATATCGCGAGGTGCTGACAGGCCTGAAGAATACGGTGATTATTGCGGTTCTGGGGCTGCTTTTAGGCATTGTGATCGGTACGCTGATCGCGGCCGTGCGGGTGGCGCCGAAATACAACCGCCTTCCGCGTGTGCTGAACAAAATCTGCGATGTCTACGTGGCGGCTTTCCGCGGAACGCCGATTGTCGTACAGCTTCTGGTATTCTATTATGTCCTGTTTCCGCTGATGAACGCGCGGATCACCGGCATGCAGGTATCCATACTCGTTTTCGGACTGAACAGCGGCGCGTATGTATCGGAAATCATGCGTTCCGGCATTCAGTCGGTCGATCCCGGACAGATGGAGGCCGGACGGTCTCTTGGGCTGAATTTCATTACAACAATGCGCGTGATCGTGATTCCGCAGGCAGTCAAGAACATCCTGCCGACGCTCGGAAACGAATTCATTGCGCTGATTAAGGAAACTTCCGTCATCAGTTTTGTCGGCGCGCTGGACCTGTATGTCGCATTCAACCGGATCGGTTCAAACAGCTATGAATTCATGGTGCCCTACAGTGTCATGGCGGTTATTTACATCCTGCTCGTGCTCCTGATTTCTCTTGGTATCCGGGCAATGGAAAGGAGGTTCGCAAGAAGTGATCGACGTCATTAACCTGCAAAAGAAATTCGGCGACAACATTGTCCTCGACGGCATTGACCTCCATATCGAGAAAGGTGATATTATGTGCATTATCGGGCCTTCCGGCTCCGGAAAGTCCACCTTTCTTCGCTGCCTGAACTGCATGGAGGATCCGGACGGCGGACAGATCATTTTTGACGGCACCGACATCGCGGATGAACGTGTCGACATCAACCTGCACCGCCGCAAGATGGTCATGGTTTTCCAGCATTTCAATCTCTTTAACAATAAGACCGTGCTGCAGAACATCATGCTCGCGCCGGTAATTCTGCAGACGAAGGATCTGAAGAAGCAGAAACGTTCCGAACGCACGACGACAGCGCGCGAGATTAAGGAAGCGGCGAAAGAGAAGGCGATGGCGCTTCTCACACGGATCGGCCTTGAGGATTACGCAGACGCTTATCCGTCCACGCTTTCCGGCGGACAGAAGCAGCGCGTTGCCATCATCCGTGCGCTTGCAATGGATCCGGAAGTGATTCTTTTTGACGAGCCGACATCGGCGCTGGACCCGGAGATGGTCGGCGAAGTGCTGGATCTGATGAAGGACCTTGCGTGTGAAGGAATGACCATGGTGGTCGTGACGCATGAAATGGGTTTTGCGCGTGAAGTGGCTAATAAGGTCATCTTCATCGACGGCGGAAAGATTCGTGAAATGGGGCCGCCGGAGGAGTTTTTCGACCATCCGAAGGATCCCCGCCTGAAGGAATTCCTTTCCAAGGTACTGTAAAGTATCCGCATGAGACGGCAAAATCCGCCCGGAACAGATCCGGGCGGATTTTGCCGCTTTTCTGAACGTTTATTCTCTCGGCAGGGTGAAGATGAATTCCGTGCCGACGCCGGGGGTGGAGATGACGTCAATGTTCTCCTTGTGGGCCTGAATGATCTCGCGGACGATCGAGAGCCCGAGGCCGGTGCCCTTTTTGTCACGGCCGCGGGAGCTGTCGGTTTTGTAGAA
>CADCPV010000488.1 GCA_902803345.1 uncultured Eubacteriales bacterium
CCGATGCCGACCGTGGCCGTAATGCCGGTTTCTGCGAGAACATCCCTGACCATCGTGACAGCCATCTGGTGTGCGGGGGATACTCCGACTTTTTCGGCACTCTCACGGTACAGGTGCAGGTATTCGGTGATATCGATAAAACACTCGTCAATCGAATAAACGTGGATGTCTTCTTCGGCGACATATTTCCTGTAAATCTCATAAATCTTCGAGGAGACACGGATGTATTCCGCCATCCGGGGAACCGCGATCTCATAAAGAACCCGCGTGTGGTGCAGGCGTTCATATTCCCTGATCTTCTGTTTGGCTTCGAAGAGCCTCGGCCTGCCGGGGACCCCGATCGCCTTGAGCGCGGGAGAGACAGCTAGTACGATGGTCTTGTCAGTACGGCTCGTGTCTGCAACCAGCAGGTTTGCTTTCAGCGGATCCCATCCGCGGGCAACGCATTCCACGGAGGCGTAATATGATTTCAAGTCGATGCAGATATAGGTTCTCTGCCGGGAAAAATCGTTATCCATGAGCTAAGGGAACGTATGTTCTGTCAAAAAAGAAAAAAATAAAAAGCCTAAGCGGGCTGTACGAAGTAATGTGTGCTGCCAAAGGCGGGGGTGTACCGGTGCGGGACCTCATAAGTTTCATAAGGCTTATCCGGATCGATCCCAAAATACGAAAGGATGCCGTCTATCTCTTCCCTGTCAGGGAGTGACAGATCGCCGTGCGGTGCGATGGACACTACCAGGAGCCCTTCCTCCTCCCGGGAGAAGCAGACAGAGCAGTTTTTGTAGATGTATGACCGCACCTGTGAAGGTGTTTTTACCATTTTCATTTTGTAAGCCTGAAACATGTGTACCTCCTGTTCTATGCTACAGAGCATCTTTGCAGTGTCTGACCGTCAGGATATCGAGTCCTTCATGTCCTGCGTAGTGAAACAGCCGCGGAATCAGGGAAAGATCGTCAGCGGCTCCAGTGTTATTGGACGTCCAAAAATCTTCGTTGTTCATAAGGGTGTATTCCTTTCAGTCACAGCAAAAACTATGCTCAGATTATATTTGGGCTTGAAAAACTGTTATACCTTTTAATACAGAGATTGATGGGTATGGATTACCTGTATCCGGTAATGTATAGCTGATTCCGGGTATAGCGAACCAACCGCCCTTTGCTTCAATTGAAAAAAGCAAATTATCTTCCGGTCAACTATGACAATGAATCTTTCGTGTATGGCGGAATCGTTTCCCGGCCAGATGAATATACAGAGTCATGCCCTGCGGGACAATACTCCCTATACACAGAATTCTGAAGTATCATCGTCATAAGCGCTGATGTTTTTCAGGCAGTCACTGTGTACAGACAGGAAGTCGGTGTACCGGTCCAGACGTTTCTCCTGATAGAGAAGCCGCAGCTTGTAGTCAAGTATTTCAACGGGAACCCGCAGCATTTTTGCAGCAGTATGAATATCATAGTCATGTACCGCCAGCAGTGTTTCCTCTGTATCCAGCATGTAATCGGCAACAAGGAAATTTGCCTCATTTTCCATAACGCCGGCAGCTGTTAATTCTCTGTGATAGTCAAAGCTCCGGTCGCTCATAGTACCCGCACTCGACGTTTTCAGATGCCCGAGAATGTAGTGGGCGATTTCGTGCAGCAAAATCAACGGCTTGACCATATCAGAAAGATCGCTGTTTATTACAATTGTGACACAGCGGCTGCTCTTCAGGATCAGGCCTTTGATTGCGTTCCTGCCAGTACCCATGGGCATCTCGATCACTGTAATACCAAGTGCCCGTGCGATAGAAGCAGGGGATTCCTGACGATATTCTTTTCGAAGGTATTCTGCCTTTTTACGAATAAGGTCATAGTTGGTCATTTTGCATCAGCTCCTTTAAGTGATGTAAAACCCGTAACGGACTGCGTCAGTCCATCTGTTTCTTCGGCCCGAACTTCTCACGGGCCCTTTCCTTATTCCTGAAGTATGCCTGGGTAATGGCCTGGAAAAACTGGTCCTTCTGATCTTCCGAAAGAGTACCTCCGGCAAAGAGGGCTTCGTTCTGTGCAAGGACAACAGCCATCTCGTCGGCTCCCTTCTTTCCATATGCTTCACGTGCGGCTTCGATGAAAGGTTCCTCTTCGATATTTGCAGAAGGATCGGTCACATCGTCATGCTCCAGGTAGTAAACTGTTACGCCAAGTGCTGCCGCCAGCTTCCTGAGAGTGGAAGCGTGGGGGACCTTTTCCGAGTTCTCATAGCCGACTACAGACCGGCGGGTAACACCGGTAAGGGAAGCCAGCTGCTCCTGATTCAGTTTCAGTTCTTCTCGTCTCGCTCTTACTTTTTCTCCAAAGATTGACATACCTACCTCTTTTCTTTTTTGATTCCGCCGTGGGACACGGGCATCAAAATCCTGTCACCAAAGTTTCTGAAAATTCTCTTGACAATGTGAACTATATGATATATAATGCATTTCGTTAAGAGAACTATGAGAATAGTATACAGTGAAAAATACACTTTGTCAACCGTAAAATTCACTTTTATAAGAGAAAAATAAAAACCACAGAGAAGAAACTTCTCTTTTATATTGACAGTATAGCAGGTATATTGTCCAATAAAACGGACTTGATTCCTGAGAGAATTACCTGTGATATCATTTTTGGAATAAACGGATAAGGACTGGAGGTGAGAAAGAAGCGGAAAAGAAGCAAGGCTGCTTTTACCGTATTCTGTATTATGAAAAAAATTGATCCGATTTATGAAGTCCGTCTGAACGATACGCTCCTTTGCTACAGGGCAATCGATCATGGTGAGCTCGGTGCGCTCATCACGAGAGGACAGAGACAGCAGTTTTTTCCGTTAAGGGAAATATACGACAACTTCATCAGAGGTCCGTTCTATCCTTTTGATGACAATGAACCGACTGTCAGGAGGAGTTCCTGACATCGTGAGGGGTACCCTGCAGACCCCGGACAGGTTCCGGCCCAACTTGTCGATCCTATGATGTGTTCGACAGTGGCCTGGCCTGAGACAATTTAATTTACCTGTATCGTGCAGTTCGGTCCGTTTATACGGATCTCGTATCAAGGCCTGGGTAGATATTTACGAAGCTAAGCAGTACGCTGATGTGCTGCCTGGTGAAGTATATATCGCCCAGGCCTTTTTGCTGTCAGATGCACAATTCAGTTTTTTTCGGAGGATAGGAAGATTTGTTCTATAATACTGGTATATAGGGCAAATCAATATCATATGCAAATTCACTGATCCATGCACCAATTGATCGATGGCGGCTCAACCTGGATTAGCGGAGAAATTCACCCAGCTGACTATTGAGCGGGAAGCTGCAGACCGGAAAGGAAATCCTTACAAAAGGTCTGCGGGCAGGGTCGTACTGCCTGTACGCAGAAAGCAGGGGAGATTCTCTTTCCGGAGAAATCAGGAGGAGAGAACTCATGATTAACGCAGCAGAAGTATTTTATCGAAATCCGGAAGACATAGCGGAAACTGGAAAAATGATTCAACAGCAGAGAAATCAAATGGGACTGTCACAGTCGGAGCTTGGCATGCGCATGGATGTGGACGGCAATTCGGTCTATCGGTACGAGCAGGGCTATAGAGAGATGGGGATAACAACATTTTTCCAGTTAGCCGAGGTACTGGGATGCGGGGTTGAAGCCATCTCTCCGGAACGGCTTCGACAGAATATGATTATTACCGAAAAAGCCAGGAGACTCGCCCGTCTTGCTGAAAAACTGTCAGAATCGGATCAGGAGCTGTTAATACGAATAGTTGAAAGAATGCTGGAAAAACCCTGATTCTGCCAAAGTGGCTATATTTTACTGAAAAATTCTCCGCATTGGCTGATGGAATGGCTTACAAAAACAGGTATACTTGCCACACCTGATCAGGAAAAGGCACAGGCGCCGGTTTCCCGGCGCAGAAAGGAATAGGAAATGGACAACGAGAAAGTATATATCGGTTTCAGTAATCCTGCATTTCAAGGCGGGGAAGAGATCGAAGTAGAAAAAGGGGTAGTGCTTCATGCAGTCCCCCGGAAGTGTACAGTAGTAAAGGAATATCGGGACTTTGTCCTTATCGAAATGGGATTCCGCCGTGCATCCTTCGACAGGGAAAAGGGGTTACGTCCCATCAGGACATGCGTCAACAAAGGCGCAATGCTCTGCGGAGACGTGGTGATCCGCC
>CADCPV010000489.1 GCA_902803345.1 uncultured Eubacteriales bacterium
CTGAAAAACAAAGCCTTCTGGGAGGAGAAGGGCTTCCGTCTCCCCCGCTATGACCGCGCCGCGATGATTGAAAAGACTCTCGCGGATCCCGTCTGGCTGCATTTCGGCGCGGGTAATATTTTCAAAGCCTTCCAGGCCGATGCCTGCCAGTCCCTGCTGGACAGAGGACTTACCGGCGCCGGCATCATTGCCGTCGACAGAAGGCAGAAATGTCCGGAGACAAATGATAACCTGACCGTCAAGATCACGCTCCGCTCTGACGGGAATATGGAGAAGGCCGTCATCGGTTCTGTCGCGGAGAGACTTTTTCTCTTTGGAAATGACGGCGAACGGCTTCGTGAGATCTTCGAAAATCCTTCTCTTCAGATGGTATCCTTCACGATCACCGAGAAGGGCTACGCCCTCTTTGACGGTAACGGGGAATATCTGCCGGACGTCGCGGCTGACCTCGCCTCTTCTCCCGAAAATGCGAGGAGCTATATGGGGAAGCTCGCAGCTCTTCTTTTCGCGCGCTTCCGTAAAAATGGCGCCCCGCTCGCGATGGTGAGCATGGACAACTGCTCTCACAACGGGGATATCCTCAAAGCCGCCGTCACCTGTTTCGCGCGGACGTGGGGCGATGAGGGCTTCTGCAGCTGGCTTGAGAAGTCCGTCTCATTTCCCTGGACCATGATCGACAAGATCACCCCGGGACCCGATGCTTCCGTCGCGGCGATGCTTGAGAAAGAAGGGCTTGACCCCGGTACGCCATTTGTCAATGCCGAGGAGTGCGGGTACCTTGTCATTGAGGATGATTTCCCGAACGGCCGCCCCTGCCTTGAGAAGGCGGGCTTCTGCTTCACCGACCGCGAAACGGTCGACAGGGCGGAGCGCATGAAGGTCTGCACCTGCCTCAATCCCCTGCACACATCCCTCGCAGTGTTCGGATGTCTCCTGGGTTATAAGAAGATCTGGCAGGAGCTTGAGGATGAAGATCTCCGGAAGCTGGTGGAAGGAATCGGTTACAGGGAAGGAATGCCGGTCGTAACCGACCCGGGCATTCTCCGGCCGAAGGACTTTCTTGATACCGTGATAAAGACCCGTTTCCCGAATCCGTTCCTGCCGGATACGCCGCAGCGCATCGCGACCGATACGTCGCAGAAGCTGCCTATCCGCTTCGGTGAAACCATAAAAGCTTACATGGCATCCGATACGCTGGACGCGAAGGATCTCACCCTGATCCCGCTTGTGTTCGCTGGCTGGCTGCGGTATCTCATGGCGGTGGACGACAGCGGCAGAGAGTTTGCGCTCTCCCCCGATCCGCTTCTCGATACCGTAAGGCCTTACGTCGCGAACATGAAAATCGGCGGTCAGCCGGATCTTTCCGGACTCGTGCCTCTGCTGGAAAATGGCGCCATTTTCGGGACGGATCTCGTGAAAGCGGGGCTTGCGGACAAGGTCTTAAGCGCATTTGCCGAAATGACTGCCGCCCCCGGTGCCGTGCGGAAGACACTGCACAGATATGTAACGGAAGGCAGCTGTGAATCATAACAACGGAAGGATAATATTATCATGAAGAACTTCATGGACAGGGATTTTCTTCTGTCAAATGAAACGGCCAGGCGCCTTTACCACGACTGCGCCGCGCCTATGCCCATCATAGATTATCACTGCCATCTTGATCCGCGGGAGATCTGTGAGGACCGACGGTTCGAAAATATCACGCAGCTCTGGCTGGGCGGCGACCACTACAAGTGGCGTCTCATGCGCTGGGCGGGAGTGGAAGAACGATATATCACCGGCGATGCCGGCGACCGGGAGAAGTTCCAGAAGTGGGCGGAGACACTGGGGCTTGCCATCGGCAACCCTCTGTACCACTGGAGTCATCTGGAACTAAGGCGCTATTTCGGTTACGACGGGATCCTGAACGGCGATACGGCGGAGGAAGTCTGGCAGCACTGCAGCGAAAAGCTAAAAAGCCCTTCCATGAGCGCAAGGAACCTCATCCTGCGCTCCAATGTCAGGGTCCTTTGCACCACGGATGATCCTGCGGATGATCTTGCCTGGCATCAGAAGCTGGCTGCCGACAAAAGCTTCGGCGTAAAAGTCCTGCCCTCCTTCCGTCCGGACAGGGTCTTCGGGATCGAAAAAACGGACTACCCGGAATATCTGTCGCGTCTTGGAAATATCACGAGTTTCGCGCAGCTCGCCGAGGTTCTGAAAGAGCGGCTCGCATTTTTCGTCTCAAACGGGTGCCGGGTCTCCGATCACGGAATGGAAACGGTGCCCTATGCTGCCGTAACAGAAGAAGAGGCGGAGGGCATTTTCCGGAAACGGCTTCAGGGAGAAACCCTCACCCTGACAGAAGAGACAAAATTCAAGACCGCCCTGATGCTCCTGCTGGGGCGGGAATACCGGCGTTATGGCGTGGTCATGCAGCTGCACTTCGGCGTGATCCGCAACAACTCGAGCCGCGTGTTCCGCGCGCTCGGAAACGACGCGGGCATCGATTCCATCGGGGATCACCCGTCAATAAAGGCGCTGGCCGCCTTCCTCAACGCGCTGGACGAAACGGACGAACTGCCGAAGACGATCCTCTACTCGCTGAATCCCAACGACAACGCCGCGCTCGTGAGCGTCATCGGCGCCTTCCAGAGCGGCGAAACGGTCAGCAAAGTGCAGCACGGCAGCTCCTGGTGGTTCAACGATCACCGGGTCGGCATGCGGGACCAGCTCCGGACACTGGCCGCGGGCGGGTATCTGGCCGGGTTCGTGGGCATGCTCACCGACTCCCGCAGCTTCCTGAGCTATGCCCGGCACGAATACTTCCGCCGTATCCTGTGCGACCTCATAGGCTCATGGGTCGAAGACGGGATGTATCCGGACGACAGAAAAGCGCTCCGCCGAATCGTCGAGGGGATCTGCTTCCGGAACGCGGCGGGCTATTTTGGGTGGGACGAAAAAATCTGATTTTTTCGTCCCACTTTTCATGCTCTTCACGAACGCGCCGACATGCTCCGGCGCTTCTTTTCCGTATTTCTCCAGTATCTTGATGATGGCCGATC
>CADCPV010000490.1 GCA_902803345.1 uncultured Eubacteriales bacterium
CACGGCGGTTCCGGCATCCCCTTCGACCAGGTCAGCAAGGCCATTTCGATGGGCGTCAGCAAGATCAACGTCAACACCGAGCTTCAGCTTGTGTTTGCGGCAGCGACCAGAAAGTACATCGAAGCCGGCAAGGACAAAGAAGGCAAGGGCTATGACCCGAGAAAGCTTCTGAAGCCGGGCTGCGATGCGGTAATCGAAAAGACCATCGAACTGATGGGTGCTTTCGGCTGCGCCGGAAAGGCCTGATCGGTCTTATAAATTCATAAAAAAGGAGCACTCATCGCGAGTGCTCCTTTTTTACAGCTTCTTGAAATTGCCGGGAAATCAGGATCCTGTTACAGCTTTGTAACGTTAACAGCCTGGGGTCCCTTGGTTCCTTCTATAATGTCGAATTCAACCTCCTGGCCCTCATCGAGTGTCTTGAAACCCTCCATGTTCAGACCGGAATAGTGAACAAAAATATCCTTGCCGTTCTCATCACAGATAAAACCGTACCCCTTCTGATTGTTAAACCATTTCACTGTTCCCTTTTGCATGTGAATACCTCCAAAATAAGTCGTCAAAATCCGCTTATATCCTAAGCTTCATACACTTTAGCACAACGGATTTTAAAAGTCAAGGGAACAGGGAACGAAATAATAAAAAAAAATAATGCCGAAATCCGGACAATTGAAAATAAAAATGACCATACGGTTTTTTTCGCTGCTTCTTGACAGTTAAGTTCACATTCGATATACTATAGGTTGTCCGGATGGACATTCAAAGGAGATTACGGAATGAGTGGTTTGATGTTTGTTTTGCGCTCGGCGGAGGAGACGACGGAAGCGGTTACGATTGACCCGATCGTGACAGAGTTTTCCGACCTGAAAGTCCCGGTTTTAAGCATGGTGATGATGGGTCTCGCGGCGGCCTGTATTCTGGCCGCACTGATTCTGGGAATCTATTTCCTTCTGGACCGCACGGACAACTGGGGCACGGGACTTTTAGCGGGTATTGCGGCCTATATGGTCTTCTGCTACCTGCTGTATATGGGCCTTCAGATCGGCCTGAATGCACTTCCGCTGACGAAGGATTTTGTGAATGACAAACCGGATCAGTTCACAGCGATGATGACGATCTTTTCGGGGATTTTCGTCTGTACGGCCATTATCCTTTCGCTGAAATATGTCAACTCGCAGATGTCAAAGCGCGGCCAGCTCATGACGATCGGGACGCCGCTTGCGGTGGGTGTCGGCATGTTTACGGCCATGGTGCTGGTAAACCGCGAAATGTCCACCAATATCCAGTATATCTTTGTGTCGGCTTCCGTGAATAAAATGGGCTTTGACGAAGCCGTGACCGCGACCGTGGAATCCATGGTGAACGGCGGAACCTACACACTTGAAGAAGCAACGAAGATTGCGACGGATTCCCTGCACGGACTGATGACGGAACCGCCGATTTCGTTCTTCCTGAATGCGATTTATTATATCCTGATGGAACTTCTCTATGCCTCGGCTGCGGTGCTGATTTTCGGCGAAATGGACGGGAGGCTGGAGCGGAAGTGGATGTTTGTCGGACTCGGCGGAGTTATGCTTTCCATCGTTCCGAGCATCCTCGTGACCCTGACGCCCTTCCCGAACTGGGCCGGCGTTCTGGTGAACCTGCTGATCACGGCTGCTGTCGTGTACATTACCATAAAACTGGTGAAGCAGTATATGCCGGAGGAACTGAAGTCATTAAGCTACAGCCACCGGCGCAACCGGCACAAAAAAGACGACGACAAACCCCAAAAGATGCCGAAAATCGTCATGCCGGACAAGTAAACGAAAGGAAGGTGGGATATGATTCGTATCTACAAATGTCCGAGCTGCGGCGGCGTGCTTCAGTACCAGCCCGGCACGGACAACATGATCTGCCCGAACTGCAAAAACATGCAGCCGATCAGTGTGGTCGATCAGAAAACGGCAGACGGAAAGACCACGGGTCTCAGCGGACAGGAAAGCTTTGATCATGCCGGAAGCGGACAGGAAAACATGGTCTGCCCGGCCTGCGGCGGTCCATTAAACACCACTGACCATACAGCGGCGACCTTCTGCCCCTACTGCAAGAGCCCGACCCTGATTGACACGAGATTTGCAGGGCAGTACCGTCCGAGCCGCGTGCTTCCGTTCCAGTTTGACAAGAAGGAAGCACAGAACAAGTTCAAGACCTGGAAGGGCACCGGACTTCTGACGCCGGCCAAATTCAAATCTGCGGCGACCATGGACAAGGTCCAGGGCGTTTACGTTCCGTACTGGCTTTACAGCTACACCGGAAACGTCAATCTGCAGGGTGAAGGCCTGAATACCCGGATCACCCGCCAGGGCGATGACGAGATCATTGAGACCGACCATTACCAGATCAACCGGACCATCCAGTCCACTTATGAAAATGTCCCGGCGGATGCTTCCGAAGCTTTCCCGGATGAAAACATGAATGTTCTGGAGCCTTTCGATTTTACAAAGCTCGTGAATTTCACGATGCCCTATATGGCAGGCTTCACGGCGGATACCTACGACTACTCGGCAGCGGATTTGAATGAAAAAGTCCGCACGCTTGTCGAGCAGGAGATGGTCACCGACGCGACGGGTACGATTACGGAATACCAGAGCCTGAACCTGACGGGCACGCAGGTGAATTATACCGACCAGCGCGCAGAGTACGTGTACCTGCCGATCTGGACACTGATCTTTGAGTACATGGGCAAGAAATACCCGCTGTACATGAACGGTGAAACCGGCGAAATCGACGGCGTCGTTCCGTACAGCAAGCTGAAGGCGCTTCTGATCTTCGGCATCGCCTTTGTGGTATTCTTCCTGATTGCGCTTCTTTTAGGGAGGGTCTTCTGATGAAAAAACTTGCAGTGATTCTTCTTGCGGCTGTTACAGCCGTGATTGTCCTCTCGGGTTTTGCGGTTTTAAGTCCTTCCTCCGGCATCTATGTCTATGACGACGGCGATTATCTGACCGCGGAGCAGGAACAGCAGATCCAGAACCATATCCTCGAAGTCCGGGATAAGGTAAAATCCGATTTCTTCGTTGTGTTTACCGAGAATCCGGCGTCGGATGATTACCGCAGGGAAGCGGAAAAGGCCTGCGACCGTTTCATCTCGGCAGGCGGCGGATACGGCGATGACCACCAGACCATATGCTTCTATGTGGATATGGTGAACCGCTATTTCTTTATCGGCGAACATAATGACAGCGAAAAGTTCAAGCTGAAGGACAGTGAAGTTGACAGTATCGTGCTTGGAACAGTGCGCGACTATATGTCCCAGGGCAATTACTACGGCGCTTCGATGCAGTTTGTCGATGACGCCTCAAATGCTGCGAAGCCGGGATTCTTCGGCACGATCTGGGGCTGGCTGACCTCCGGCCTTGCCGGCGGCGGTGCGATTTCGGGCATCCTGGTCGGCAAGCATAAACGGCAGCCCGCAACCCCGAAGACACATTACAGAAAGGAAAACGGAACGCTTCCTCTGCGTGCACAGGATCACTTCCTCGGCACGACGCGGGAGGTCCGCCATATCGAGCGGCAGCAGCAGGAAAAGGAGGGCGGTTCAGGCGGAACCATCAGTTCTTCCTCCGGCTCCTCCGGAAACCACGGCGGCGGAACGTCGTTCTGATTTATCATGATCTGCTTTGCTTCGCTCAGGAAAGGCTTTTTCCTGAGCGAAGCTGTATTTGTTTATGCAGTTTATCCAGGAGGACAACATTGTGACAGAGCTTCGTTCCGATGAGATCCGGGCTTATCAGGAGGAGATCGAGCGCCTGCGCCGGGAGCTTTATGAGGCGCAGTCCGCAAACCAGGCCAAGGAAACATTTTTAAGCAGTATGTCTCACGATATCCGCACGCCGATGAATGCTATCGTGGGTATGACTATGCTGGCCAAAAATCACATCGACGAGAAAAACCGGGTCATGGATGCACTCGATAAAATCGAGGCTGCGAGCGGACACTTGCTTTCACTGATCAACGATGTGCTGGATATGTCACGGATTAATTCCGGCAGGATGCAGATTTCGGAAGAGCTGTTCCAGCTGAGCGATCTGCTGCATGAGATTTTGGTGATCGTTCGGGCAATGAGCAGTCAGAAGGGCCACGAGCTGGTTTTTGAAACCGGGGATATCGTCCGGGAGGCTCTGTACGGGGATGCGCTCCGGCTCCGGCAGGTTTTTGTCAATATTATCAGCAACTCCGTGAAATATACGAAGGACGGCGGCAGGATTCTGGTCCGGATCAGTGAGGAAGAAACGAGGGATCGTTGCGTACTCTGTTTTGAGTGCGAAGACAACGGCATCGGCATGAGCAAAGAGTTTCTGCAAAAGATCTTTGACCCCTTTGAACGTGTGAATTCCAGCACGGTTTCCGGCATCGAAGGAACCGGACTAGGCATGAGCATTGTAAAAAAGCTGATTGAAGCGATGGACGGAGAGATCGAAGTGGAAAGCGAAGAGGGCGTCGGAACCACTGTCCGCATACGAATTCCGCTACGATATGAGAAGCTCACCGTAGACTCCGAATCGCTTCGCGGTGCACGGCTCCTGATTCTTGAAAACGATCCGAAGATCATTGGCCGGTATGAGCAGTACCTGAAGGATACCGGCGTCAATTGCAGCTTTGTAAAGGATTCCGCCGAAGCGGTTTCCACACTGACGGAGGCGGATTTCCGGATGGACAGGATCGACGGCTTTGTGATCGGACGGCTTCTCGGCAATAATGACACTCTCTTTGATATCGCTTCCTACGTGAGAAAGTCCAACCCTTCACTTCCGATTCTCCTTGTGGATGACTGCCAGTGGGAGGAGATCGAATACCGGGCAGAGCGGGCCGGCATCGACCTGTTCCTGCCGATTCCTTTTTTCAGAAAATCCCTGATTCAGGCGCTGATCCGGGTGATGTCCCGGGAAACACACGGCGATGTGTCGGGCGGAATACCGGATCTTTCCGGAAAGACGATCCTGCTTGCGGAGGACAACCTGATCAATCGGGAAATCGCGGCAGAGATACTAAGGACTACGAATGCCGTGATCGAGACGGCAGAAAACGGAGAAGAGGCGCTGAAGCTTTTCGAAAGTGCAGCTCCTGGACACTATTTCGTGATCCTGATGGATATTCAGATGCCAGTGATGGACGGTTATACGGCTGTCGGGAAAATCCGGACGCTTCCCAGGGAAGATGCAGCAAGTGTCCCGATTTACGCCATGACCGCAAATGCTTTCGCCGAGGACATCGAGAAGGCAAGAAAAGCCGGTATGAACGGGCATCTGGCAAAACCTATTGACGTCATGGCGCTGATGCAGGTGCTGCGCCAGGTATTTATGCAGGGCTGAGAATATGCGCGAATACCAGCAGAAATATATCGAAAATACAGAGAAAACAGCTGCGATTCTCTCAAAAAACAATCCGGAAGCCCCGGATTTTGAGGCTTTTTTCTGCGAACGGATGCAAAAGGAGCAGGAGCTTCTGATGCTGAAAAAGGAAAACACGGCGCTTCTTTCCGAGCATTTGTTTCCGATGCTGGACAGCCTGTATCAGGCGGACGAATCGGACATCCGGGATCTGGAGGAATTTGCCGACAGACTGATGGACTGGCGTGTGAACCTTGATATCGGTATCTATGTTGTGATCCATGACGCCCTTCTGTCCTTGGCCCGTTTCAAAAAGGACCGTGACCGGATTATCATGGAACTTTATAAGCTCGGGATGGGTAACTATTACCTGAACCGTACCATGCAGGGAATCGACAGAAAACTGACCCGCTCGTTCCATTTCAACAATGAAATGCTGTTCACGGAAGCTGGATCCTATCTGAAATTCTTCGCGGACATTGAGAAGGAAGAGACCAAGGGCTATATTATCCGGAGCCTGGCCAATATCTCTATTGCAACGCCGGACAGAAAACGGCGTGTTGAAGTTACATCGCGTATCCTTCGGCTTCTGCAGGATCCCTGGTACCGGGAGCTTGCGCCGGGTCTTCCCTGGGAGCGCTTTCTGCGCGCGTCCTACCAGCAGATGAGTGCAAACCGCAGCATGATGTCCCGGGGAGAGTTATCGGCTGCAGAGCTTTCAGAGATTTTGGACGCCTGTACGGTGGTTTTTGAGCCGGAAAAGGATCGCGAAAATCCAAACATTCGCTGGCTCTGGCCCTATTATGAGATGGAATATACCTGTGGGTTCGCGAATCTTTCCGTCACGCGTGAGCGGCTGGAACGGCTAATCATGAGTCAGCCCTATGATCAGGCAGATGTATCGGGTCTCTACGGAAATGTACAGCTGCCGATCTATTACGGAAACTTGATTGAAAAGAACCCCGTGCTTCTGGATGATCCAAAAAACAGGCATTTTCTTGCACGTGCCTATCAGAAGATGATGAAGACCGTCCTGAGTTTCCCGCCGGAGCTTTACGACGATTACTTCCGCTATGAGATCTGCCTGATTCTTTCCACCTATTATGAGACGGATGGAGTGCCGAGCTTCAGGAGCATCAGCGAGGAACTGATGAAGCGTCTTTTCACACGGGAGTACCTGGAAGGGCGGAAATGCGGGGATCTGATGGCGGCGATCTCGGAGACCATTTTGGAGCAGGACCCGGGTTTCTTTGACGATATCCTCTTCATCCGGGATATTTCGGATCCCGAAAGGAAAAAGGCTGCCGTCCTTGAATTTGCCAGAGACTGCGGACTCTATCATGACTTCGGGCTTCTGAAAATGAATCTGGCGCGTACGATGGCTTCCCGGAACCTCTTCGAAAACGAGTACCAGATCATGACGCTCCATACAGAAGCCGGGCGTGAGGACCTTGGCCGCTGTCGTTCGACAGAACGGCTTTCGGATACAGCATTCGGACACCATGCATTCTATAACAGTGCGGGCGGTTATCCCGCAGAATACCGGCGGAACCGCTCGGACTACCGGATGATGACGGACGTTGCGGCGGTCACGGTTTTCCTGATTGAAGGTGGTTTTTCGGATGTTTCAGAGGGGATATCGGAGCTGTACCGGTTGGAGGGAACGCGTTTTTCCCCGATGGTGACCCGGGTTTTCGACACGGAATCACTTCGGGAACGAATTCGAGAGATCCTTTTCGGCGATGAGAAATGCTATTACCGGGAAATCTATGAGAGCTTTGTGAAAAATTAAAAAGAGCTGCTCCAGGCTTTCAAGAGAAATACCGGCCATGAAGGCCGGTATTTCTCTTTGGGAGCGGAAAGAACGTCGGAGCCTGTTCAGTTCAGCCGGGGACGTCGGATGTAGTAGAAGATGCAGAGGAAGACTGCGGCACCGAGCCAGGCCGCGACTTCCGCTAAAAAGAGACCGTTTGCGAAGCGTGTAAACACGACAACCAATGCAAGGCCGACGCGCATCACAAACTCGATCAGCCCGGAAATCATCGCAGTCCGCGTATAGCCCATGCCCTGAAGCGCCGAGCGGTAGACGTACAGAAGATAGAGAATCGGCAGGGAAGAAGCCATGACCGTAAGATACTGGTAGGCGGTTTCCATCGCTCTGCTGAAGGACTCCGGATCTTCATCGCTTAAGAAGAGCGAGAGAACCTGGTGACCGAAAAAGATCATCGAGAGACCGATCACAGCGGAAGTCACAATCGACAGGAAAACAGCAGTCCGGACACCCTTTCGGATCCGCAGGCTGTCTTTTGCACCGTAGTTCTGCCCGACATAAGTCGTGACCGCATAGCCGAAGGAAACTGCGGCAATCTCAAGCAATCCGTAGAGTTTGTTGGTAGAGGTGTAGCCGGCGATGAAGGTGACGCCGAAAGTATTGACAATCGACTGCAGGAAAACACCACCGATCGAGATGATCATATTCATCAGCGAAACCGGAAGACTCAGTCTCAGAAGATCAAGAATGGTTTTTCCGTCCGGCCGAAGGTCCGAAAAGCAGAAACGAAGCTCCGGGATCCTGCGCATGCGGATCCAACAGACCGTCCCGGCCGTAAGCTGGGACAGTACGGTTGCGGACGCAGCGCCTGCGATACCCCATTTCAAGACGAAAACGGCCAGCGCGTCGAGAGCGATATTGAGAAGCGAAGCCGCTATCATAGCGGTTAGCGGAGTCCGGCTGTCTCCGACGGCACGAAGCATCGAGGCAGTGAAATTATAGAAAGCTGCCGCGATAAATCCGCCGAACAGGATAGTAGAGTAAAGAACCGCCATCGGCCGAAGTTCTTCGGGGGCCTGCATGAGCCTGAGAAAATGCGGGATTCCGATCACACCGACAGCTGTGAGGACGGCAGACAGGATCAGCGAAAGAAGGGCTCCCTGACCCACGACTCCGGGGATCTGATCGTGGCTTCCTTCTCCGTATTTCTGGGAAACCATGATGGAAATGCCCTGTGAAAAGCCCTGGGCGATTGAAAAGAGCATCCAGTTCAGCCAGTCAACGGTTCCAAGTGCCGCGAGCGCCTGCATGGAGACGCCTTGGCCGACAATGGCTGTGTCGACAACCGTATAGAGCTGCTGAAATACACTTCCGAACATCAGCGGCAGCGAGAATAAAAGGAGCAGTCTGAGCGGCTGCCCCTTTGTCATATTCATGGTTCCGCCGGATTCTTTTCCGTTCATCTGTTATGCCTCATAGGAATCCAGCATTTCCTGCATGATATCCTGTACATGTTTTGCGAGGAATCTCCGTTCTTCTTTGGGAAGCTCGGAGACCAGGATCGGCTTTCCGAAAGTGATTTTGATTGTGCTCGGATTCATCCGTTTGTTGTTGCCTTCAAAGACTTCGCCGGTGTTGTAGATCGCGACCGGGATGACCGGAGCGCCGGAGCGTTCGGCGATTTTCAGGGAACCGCCGTGGAAGGGCAGCATGGAAGTCTTGCTCGTGAGATCCTTGTTCCGGGTCCCTTCCGGGAAAATGCACATCGAGATGCCGTTCTTCACATTGTCGGTCGCTTCTTTTATGGTCTTCACGCCTTCCCGGATATCTTCGCGGTTCAGGAAGAGGCCGTGGAGCTTTTTGATCCAGATCCGGAAAACAGGGACTTTGTTCAGGGAATCTTTTGCGACAAAACCCGTGCGGTTTTCAAGAAGCGGATAGAGGCTGATGATATCGAAAATCGAACGATGGTTGATGACAAAAACAGAGGCGGTTCCCTTGCCGGGAATGTTTTCTTTTCCGTACACCTCGGTTTTCATGCCGGAAATCCACAATGCGAGCCGCGCCGCACGCCGGATGCTGTAAAAAATCATATAATCTGCTTTTTCCGGATTGAAAAAATGCACGATCCAGGCTGCGAACCACAGAAAGAATCCGTAGATCGAGTAGAAAACCAGCATGGTAAACATCAGAATGGTCCGAAGCATACATCTCACCTCTTGAAATTCACATCCTAAGATTCCGTTATTATACTCTATCCGCCCGGAAAAGTCAAAGGATAGACTTGTTTTTTTATATAAAATAGAGTAGAATAATATAATCTATGAGCAATTCATGAGAAACAGAGGAGAAAAGATTATGGAAACATGCATCCCGATCAGGGACCTTTTCAGGGAAACAGAGAAATACGCAGGACAGAAAATCCGTGTCGGCGGCTGGGTCCGTTCGAACCGTGACAGCAAAAGCTTCGGTTTTCTTGTCGTGAGTGACGGCACTTTTTTCAGCCCGCTTCAGATTGTATATCATGATACGATGGAGAATTTCGCGGAAGTCGCGAAGCTTTTGGCAGGCGCTGCCGTGATCGCCGAAGG
>CADCPV010000491.1 GCA_902803345.1 uncultured Eubacteriales bacterium
AAATTCATACTCGCCGCGGTCCTGTACGGTACGATCGGAATGTTCCTGCGCTTTGTAGATTTGCCGAGCGAGGCCGTTGCACTCTACTGCGGAGTCATCGGGGCGGCATTCATCCTGCTGTACCGCCTGGCGCGCCGCCGGCGTCCCGACTGGAATGCCATCCGCGGGAACCTCGTCTGGCTGCTCGTTTCCGGCGTTGCCCTGGGTTTCAACTGGATCTTCCTCTTTGCGGCATACGTCAACACCACGGTTGCGATTGCGAGCCTGTGCAACTATATGGCGCCGATCCTGGTCATCATGCTGACGCCGCTTGTCCTGAAAGAAAAACTCGACCTGCGGACAATTCCCTGCATCATCGCAACGTTTGCGGGAATCGTTCTCGTGTCCGGCGTCCTTGAGGGCGGGATCGTCGGCCCGGCCGGCGTCGCCTTCGGACTGGCCGGCGCGTGCTGCTTTGCAGGCATCGTATTCTGCAACCGCAAATTGCGTGATATTTCCTCTTATGACCGAGCCCTGGTACAGCTCGCCGTCTCGGCAGCCACCGTGTTGCCTTATGTGCTGATCAGAAACGGCGGACTTCCGCTGCCGGATCTCCGCTCAGGGCTCCTTGTCCTCATGCTGGGCGTTCTTCAGACCGGCGTCGCCTACTGCCTGTATTTCAGCGGCATGGGCTCCCTTCCGGTACAGTCGGTCGCGATTCTCGGATATATCGAACCCGTAGTTTCCGTCCTCTGCTCCGTCATATTTCTGCGGGAACCGCTCAGCTGGTACGGCTGGATCGGCGCAGTGCTGATCATTGCAGCGGCCGCGACAAGCGAACTCATAACGACAAGTCCGTCCGGTACAGAGGAAGTCTGCAGAACTATCTCATCGATACGGGCGACGAGGTGATCCTTGTCGACACCGGCCTTCCCGCAGGAACGCCGGAGGAGAAACCTGACGAAAACAGCCCGGCTTACACCGGAAAAGACATCTGTACTTATATGGAGGCTTTTGCCGGTCTCGGCTACCGTCCGGAGCAGGTCACGAAGATCCTCCTCACCCACAAGCACGCCGATCATTCGGGTGAGCTCCGCTCTTTTCCGAACGCGAAGGTCTACGTGAATGCCGACGAGACGTCCGCAGCCGAACTTCAAGGACTCGGAAACATCGTTCCGGTTGCATTTTCCGACGGACCATATTATAATTTCCCTGAGTCTCAGAAAATCGCCGACGGCATTCATTTCATCAAAGCCAAAGGCCACACCCGCGGAAACAGCATTGTGATCGTCGAAGACGGCGGGCTGTTCTACATGCTCCACGGCGATATCACCTATGTCGACGAAGCATTGTACGAGAACAAACTTTCCGTCGTATACGAAGATCCCGTAGCCGCACGCGAAACGCTTGACCGCGTGCGCGAGTTTGTCCGCAATCATCCGACCGTCTACTGCGGTACGCATACGCCGCAGGGATATGAAAATCTCGAATCAAAACGCGTGATCGACCTCGACCACCCCGTTCCGACCGTCCTTGCCGAAGCCGATTTTTCGGAAAAGGAAGCCAGCGGCAAATATGTCTGCTTGATCTGCGGCCATGTTTACGACCCGGCCGAGAACGGCGGAGTGGCATTTGAAGACCTGCCCGACGACTGGAAATGCCCGAGATGCAGGCAGCCGAAGGAAAAATTCAACAAAGCCTGATCATCCCGGAAATAGGAAAGGACGAAACTATGGCCAGTTCAATTCATTACAAAGACTATATTCTGGAGCAGCTGAGCGGCCTTGTCAGCATCTCCTGCAGGCCCATGATGGGCGAATATCTGCTGTATTATCAGGGTACGCTGTTCGGCGGGATCTATGACGACAGACTTCTGGTGAAAAAAACAGCCGGCAACGAGAAATACAGTTTGGCCGAATCCATTCCCTACGACGGCGCAAAAGCCATGTATCTCGTCAGCGACGTTGACGACAGAAAAAAGTTGGAAAAAATCGTTCTGGATACATATACCGGATTGCTGAAACGTTAGCGATCCGTTCCGAACCCACAATCTCCCCCTTCCGGATGACCCGGAAATACTGATTTTAGGATTGGTGCAAATATGCTGAAAGAATACATCTTGGAAAACTGGGCGTTGCTCCTCATTTCAGTCGCCTTCGTGATCCTCCTGAAAACAACCGTATTTATGGAGCGGAAAGCAATCAGACGCATGCTCATTCTGATTGCCTCTGTCTTCCTGCTTTCCGTTGCCGTTTTCGTCGAGTTCTATCTGGGCGACCGGGGGATCATGCCGGAGTTCCGGACAGTTTTAACGGCAGTCAGATACAGTGCGACTCCTTTCATTATGGCGATGATCCTGTTTACTCTGATCCAAAAGTCGCGCTGGTTTGTGTTTATCCCTGCTGCCGTGTTTTCGATCATCAATATCGTTTCCATTTTCACCGGCATCGTGTTCAGCATTGACGGTGAGAGCACGCTGAAGCGCGGCCCGCTCGGCTACCTCCCGTATATCGCAGTCGGCCTGTACAGCATTTTTCTGGTTTACGCACTGTTTAAGCACTCCAACAGGCAGCTGTCGGAAATCATTCCGATCGTATTCCTTTCCCTCGCGTTCATTTCGGGCCTGATCCTTCCTTTTATCCTGGGCAAAGATTATTCCAAAATTTTCTGCACGACGATCATGGTCGCACTGTTCGTGTACTACGTATTCTCCATCCTCCAGCTGACGAGCAAGGACGCACTGACCGGCCTCCTCAACCGGCAGGCTTACTATGCCGCCGTCTCTGAAAGCGCGAAAAACATTACGGGCATGATTTCGATCGACATGAACGGGCTGAAAACGATCAACGACAACGGCGGGCACAACGCCGGCGACGAAGCCCTGAAAACACTCGCTCAATGCTTCCTGAACGCACTGCAAGAAAAACATACCGCCTACCGGGTCGGTGGAGACGAGTTCGTGATCGTCTGCAGGCGGTCGTCCGAAGACGAGATTGTGCATTTGATCGGCCAGATTCGGGATAATCTTTCCAAAACGGCATACAGCTGCTCCATCGGTTACAGCTGCACGTCGGACGGTGCGAAAACAGTCGATGAAATGCTGAAAGAATCTGATCAGATGATGTATGCTGACAAATCGAGCTACTACATGAGTTTAAATTCTGACTGCAATTGATGCGGCAGCGGACTCTGCCGCATCGGCTCGTGAAAACGTCAGCGAGCAAAAAATACAAGCGACAGCGCGCCGTCGGGAAGGAAGACGCTTCGATGTATGAATTGTTGAGCGGACAGCACATCTGTTTGCGCA
>CADCPV010000492.1 GCA_902803345.1 uncultured Eubacteriales bacterium
CCCTTTTGTTTGAATCTGTATCAAGGCATCCTTATTATGACACCCGGAAACTATACGTCTTTTGTTTCCAATCTGAATAACCGTTCCGGGCTGAAACTCATATCGACTTTCGCGAATGGACCGGCAGCCTTTCGAAACTTTCTGCCTACGGTATTTACGCAAGCTCTTCTCTGAGTTCCCCGTATCTTTTCGTTTCGTCCGTTCACACCCAAAGCCTTCACCTGATACTTTTTTGCCCGTCCGAATATCTACCATTTGGGGGTCATTGATTTCGTCAGTTATCCCTTTATCGTCCCATTCGCGAAGAACATCGCCAGTCGAACAATTTTTGGCATATATATAATTTTATGTCTGAAAAATAAAGAACTTCAGTATATTATTATTGGTCAATTGAAAATCTTTCAATACAGTCAGTTCCACTTTCATAGTAACGAGGGATCCGGCACAGAAATTGACGACATGAAGGTTGACGAAATCATTCAGGCTCATACCGATACGGTAAACGGGCTGATGGATGAGATCGGAAAAAACAAGGCAGATGCTGATAGGCTTCCTTACGATGAAAAGGTTCTGAAAGAACTGAAGAACGCGAAATCTGAGTATGAATGGAAAAACGCGTAAGGATTCAAAACAGTTCACTTTTTTCAATTCATCAGTAAAATATTAGTAATGCCGACAAGATATTCGTATAAGAATGCAGGCAGATCATTTATATTGGCAGGAATGACATGGCCTACTGTAACTGGGATACATCATCAGATCTGAATATTCGATACCACGATGAGGAATGGGGCGTTCCGCTCCATGATGACCACGGCAGCGATTGTCCGTGTTACAGGAAGATCGTCGAGAACTACCCGACGGTTGTCAAACGCCGGTATCTTGAGAAGCATATAGGATTTTTCGGAGATAATTGATCATGACTTCACCATCTTTGAGAGAAGATATCTTCCGTTATGTATGTGACAGATATAAGAGCGAGATCGAATATCTGTGGCGGCGTTATCCGAATTACGCTGTTTTCCGCCATAAAGACAACCTGAAATGGTATGGGCTTGTCATGGATATCCCCCGATACAAACTTGGTCTGAGCGGGACAGAATCGGTCGATATCCTCAACATCAAAACAGACAGCCTGCAGCTTGCTGACATACTCCGCCAACGGAAGGGGTGCTTTGCGGCCTTCCATACAGCCGGCCCCAGATGGGTCTCTGTCATCCTGGATGGAACAGTCCCGCTGGAGGAAATATGCGGATTGATCGATATGAGCTATGAGGAAACAGCATCAAAGGCCGTGAAACAGGCGATCCGTCCTCCGAAAGAATGGATCATTCCATCCAATCCGAAGTATTACGACAGCGTCCATGCATTTGACGAAGTGGATGAAATCGACTGGAAACAGGGGAAAGGAATTAAAAAGGGAGACACCGTATTCATGTATATCGGTTCTCCTGTTTCCGCGGTCCTCTACAAATGTGTTGTAACCGAAACTGATATTCCGTATCATTTTCAGCGGAAGGAGCTGACGATCACCAGCCTGATGCGGATCAAGCTTCTGAAAAGATATGGTCCTGAAGAATTCACATTTGACCGCCTGAAAAATGAATTTGATATTTTTACTGTTCGGGGCCCGAGAGGAATACCTCAATCGCTAAGCAATGCTTTGAATGCAGACCGGCCTTCATGCTGTTGAAGATGTAATGATTATGAGAGCCTAAGAAATTGCGGCGGGAAAAAAGTTTTTGAGGAGAAATTAAGGTATGAATCCGGACTATATAACAAGGGGCAACAGTGAACCGGAAGGAAAACCAAAAGTGTATTTTTCCTGTCATCCGGAAGATTTCAGCGAAGCCTTTCCGCTGATTACAGCTGATCTGTTCAAACATGCGAACTGCACGGTATGGTACGATGCGGATGCCGCAGGTCCGGATCATTGCGGAAAAGCGGATTCCATGTATGCTGCAGCAGAAAAACCGGAGGATCTTCTGACGGAAATGCAGCTGTTTGTTGTTGCCGTCACATCAAAATTTCTCCATGAAGAAAACCGGGCGAAAGATATCGAATTACCGCTGGTTCTGCAAAATCATATCCCCGTGCTGCCTGTGATGCTGGAGAACGGGCTGGAACATGAATTCAACGAGATCTGCGGAGAAATACAGGTGGTTTCAAAATACGGAAAAGATCCCACAGCTATCCCGTATGATGAAGTGCTGCAGACCTTTCTGGATTCTGTCCTGGTCGGGAATGAACTGGCTGAGCAGGTGAGATCCGCCTTCGATGCGTATATCTTTATGAGCTATCGAAAAAAAGACAGAAAACATGCACAGCGCCTGATGCGGCTGATCCATGAAAACAAACTGTTCCGGGATATTGCCATCTGGTATGATGAATTCCTTGTGCCGGGAGAAGGATTCAACAAGGCTATTCGGGATGCCTTTGCAAAGAGTTCTCTCTTCGCCATGACGGTCACTCCCCATCTTGAAGAGGAGGGCAACTATGTCATGCGGGAGGAATATCCCATGGCGCGGGACAGACAGGAGAAGGAAGATAAGTTTGAGATCATCCCGGTGGAAATGTATGGACCGGAAGACCGTATCAACGGGAAAGACTGGCGTATTGATCAGTCTGATCTGAAAGACAAAGACTTTAAATACAAAGAAATCCGGAATCTGAAAGATGAACACCGTCCGGAAGAATTAAATCAGTCATTGATCAGCGCGCTGACAAGGATTGCGAGAAAGCAAAATGACGGCTCCTCATATCACAAATTTTTCATCGGACTCGCATACCTGAACGGTATCGATATGGAAATCAACAGAAAAAGAGCGCTGGAATTGATCACTGAAGCTGCAAATGAGTCTTCTCCATGCCCGGAGGCAGCAGCCAAACTGGCTGATATGTACTTCTA
>CADCPV010000493.1 GCA_902803345.1 uncultured Eubacteriales bacterium
ATGGATTATCGTGAAATCCAGAAAGGGACCTATGACCGTGCCATAAATGATTATAAACGGTTCTTTTCGTCAAGCTGGATTGAAAGTAAGTTTATCTGTGAAGTAACGGAGGACATGCTGATAAAGTTCATCAGGGATTCCATCCGGGATTTTGAACTGACCGCAAAAGCATGGCAGAATCTGAAAAGCCTCATTCTCGGTATTTTCAAATATGCGAAGTTCAGAAAATATACTTCATTCAGCATTTCCCTGTTTTTCTCGGATTTCCGAATTCCGAAAGGCGTGTTCCATAATACTATAGTCAAGGACGAGGAACAGGTTTTTACGGATGAGGAGCTGGAAGCGATCGTACACTGGATCAATGATAAGCCGGAACGACGGCAGAATGTCAAAAACCTCGGGATCCTGTTCTGCATGTTTACCGGGCTTCGCGCCGGCGAGCTTTCCGCAATCAAATATACGGACTTTTTTGAAAATGTACTGGAAGTGAGCAGAACAGAGGTCCGGTACCGGAACGAACACGGGAAGTATCAGTATGAGGTCAGGGAATCCACAAAAGGCGCAAGAGGGATCAGGTATATTATTGTGCCTCCTGAGGGGCTGAGAATCATAGAGGAAGTGCACAGGATCAACCCGGGCGGAACTTTTGTTTTCATGAATGATGAGTATCGGGTCAGGGGAGACCGGTTCTCAGAGAAACTGAAACGGATTTGTGATTATATTGATATTCTTCCGCGGAGCCTCCATTGCCTCCGCAGGACATATGCTTCCATACTGATTGATGGCGGGTGCAAAGATTCGCTGGTAACCGATCAAATGGGTCATACCGACATTAGAACCACACTTGGACATTACTACTATCGGAGAAAGTATCTTACAGAAAATACGGAAATAATCAATCAGGTTTTCAGGAATCTGAAGTGTTTGCAATGAGGAAGGGCACGCACCCTTCCTTTTTCAGCATTGAATCTATTGATGGCTTCTGGTATAATGATGCATATATCAAATAATTGATGGCGAAAGCCTGCTAATATTTTGCGTTTATGAAGAAGATAGTTTAAATCCGAGAAGGAAGGAATCAGTGAGAAAAGCAATTAAAAAGGTCGGTTTCTGTATTATAGCGATATCCGTACTGCTTTTCTTTTCAGGATGCATGGCGCAGAAGACTGACGCGGAATCAAAGGCGTCGCTGTATGAAGCGGTATACAGCAACCTGGTTGACCAGGAGTCACAGGATATACTGCGAAGCGCATTAATAAATGCCGGTGTTACAGAATCTTCCACTGATATACTGCTTGAAAGTGTAAACAAGTATAACAATGCAGCAGGCCGTATTCTTCCTGTGCAGGAGGGCTTTTCGGTATTTGAAGTTTCTGCAGTTTCCTATAATGCCGATAAGCTGGAAAGAAAATGGAAGCGGAAGTATCATACGCTGTCCGGGAGAAAGAACTGCCGCCTCACAGCGTTCGAAGCGATAGGGTCTCTGGTTTCTTATGATCCTGCTGCCAGAGTGACGGAGCCCCGACTTCTGGTCGAAGCAGATGACGGATCTGCTTTCCGTTCTCAGGAAGACATTGAGAAGTTTTCAGTCCTGTTTAACGGTATTGAGTCTGAAGAGGATCTCCGTGCAGACCTGCAGGCGGAGAAGATCAGAGAATATTGGAAACAGGCTGGAGTTTGCTTTCCGGAAGATGGAAAAATCCGTCTGATTTCGATATGGTTCAACGGCGAGGACATATACCAGGACAATGAGAAGTACATCCTTCACTGCGGTCACACCGCTGTTCTGATCGATACAGAGGAAGGGGAAGTACTGCTTCTCGAAAAACTGGATTACAATTTTCCCTATCAGCTGATCCGGTTCCCGTCCGAAGAGAAAGCCCTGCAGTACATTGTGGATTATAACTGTACGGAAACCGATGAGGAAGAAATCGTTCCGGTTGTTCTTGTGAATGATCGGCCGCTCCGGATGGAGAATGGCCGGTTTGTATATTAGTATGACGCTTCGTAATCGAAAAGAAAACAACAACAGAAAGATATATATAGTTGGAATCATTGCATTCCTGTTTGTTCTTGCAGGGCTGTTCTTTGTAATCAGCAATCTCCTGATTATGCGGAGTGCCGGACGCAGAATTGCGTCAGATGATGGCCTGAAAAGTCTTCAGGCTGACTGCATCCTGATTCTCGGGGCCGGGGTCTGGGACGGCGGTGTGCCGAGTCATATCCTTTCAGACCGTCTGGATGAGGGAGCACGCCTTTACAAAGAAGGAGTGTCTGAAAAGATCCTCGTAAGTGGAGATCACGGCAAGACGGACTACGATGAAGTGAATGTTATGAAACAGTACCTCATGGATGCGGGAGTACCGGACGAGGATATCTTCATGGACCACGCCGGCTTTTCCACTTACGAAAGCATGTACAGAGCTAAAGAGGTATTCGGGGTGGAAACGGCTGTTATCGTCACCCAGAAGTATCACATTTACCGATCCCTGTATATCTGTGAGAGGCTGGGAATTAACGCTCTTGGATCTCCAGCAGACCCGAGAAGATATCAGGGTGAGCTGGTACGGAATATCCGTGAATGGATCTCCAGGGACAAGGACCTGTTCTGGTGTTTGTTCAGGGTAAAGCCGACTTATCTTGGGGAAAAGATTGATATTCATGGAAACGGAAATGTAACAAACGACAGATGATATTTGAACGGTAAACGGGACAAAAAACAATGCATACAGATAACAACAGTGAGGCGTGGTCACAGCTCACGCATGAACAGAAAAACCACGAACTGTATCTGAAGCAGAGGGCACTTTTGGATCAGTTCCTTACGACTGGCGCAATCACGAAGGCACAGCATGACAAGAGCCTTCACGACCTGACGGAGAAGATGAAGGAAAAAGGGAACAACAAGGCGGTGAAATCATGAAGAAACGAGTCGTTTTGTCCATTGTGTTGATTGGAATCGCATTGATGATGCTTGCAGGCTGTCAGGCAAAGAAACTCACGTTACGTGATGTTGTACGCCTGTCTGAAAAAGGTGACGCGTTGACATGGAGCGATTTCGAGAAGTATCCCAGCATTGATGTAGGGTCCGGACTGTATATTCGCGTTTATGACATCGATGATACCTTTTCTCTTGGAATTGGCGGAGGATCTGTTGATGAGAAGCCGATGTATATCCGTTTGACCGTGAAGGACACGGAAAATTCTATCGATATTCGGGAAGAGGATGTACAGGCGTTTATCGACCAGTACCAACATTAACGGTCATCATGCAGACGGATACAGTAGAGGGAAGATGACCTGATGACGGAGAATAAACCACGCAGAAAAGCGGTAATCAAGACGATGATCATTATAGTGGCAGTGATTCTTTCTCTGCTGTGCCTTTTTCCGCTTCCGTCACGAATCAAAGACGGTGGATCACTTTATTTTCAGCCGATGATACCGGTATACAGCATTACCCGTTGGAACGGGTTCGGCAGAGATGAAAACAGCCGGACAGCCGGAACTACTGTAAAGATTTTCGGAATGGAAATATACAACAGTTATCGCGAAGAGCGCAAGTAATCACGCTCGAAAAACACAATAACATAGAGCAGCCGTG
>CADCPV010000494.1 GCA_902803345.1 uncultured Eubacteriales bacterium
CCGGCTCCGACCGAGAACTTCGTTGACGAATCCCTCGGCGACTACGGGCCGGACATTTTCGCGATGAGCTACTGTGTGCTGGACGGCGAGACGGGAGAGGTGCTCCTTTCCTGCAGGAAGGATGAGAAGCATTATCCGGCGAGCTGCACCAAGGTCCTGACCGCGCTGATCGTTCTGGAGAATGTGCCGAATCTTGACGAGACGCTGACATTCACGCCTTCCGCGATCAACATCGACCCCTCCAGTTCGACGCTGGAACCGAAGGCAATGGTCGGTGAAGTGATGACAGTCCGGGACGCGCTCTATGGCCTGATCCTGAAATCTGCGAATGAATGCGGGGCGATGCTCGGCGAGTATGTCGCTGGCTCCGAGGAAGCGTTTGCGGAAATGATGAACCGGCGTGCGCAGGAGATCGGTTGCCGGAACAGCCATTTTATGAATGCCTACGGCATCCATCATCCGGACCACTATACGACGGCTTATGATCTCGCGCTGGTGCTCCGGGAGGCGCTGAAAAACCCGGCTTTCAGGGAACTGAATTCGACCATCACCTACACCATACCGACGACCAATTTCAATGCCCCGAGAACTTTCACCATGGGCCACCAGATGCTGAACGGAAGCTACCCGGTGCCTGAAGATGTACATGTTTTCGGCGGCAAAACCGGCAGCACGCCCCAGGCCGGGAAATGCCTGACAACGGCTGCCGAAAAGAATGGCTATTATACGGTCTCCGCGCTGATGAAATCGAGTGCGGACGCGTATTACCCGGATGAAGCGGTGCTTTTGGAGTATGTTTACGGGCTTCACGAGCACACGATGGCGCCGGTTTCCTGGGTTCCGGTACACGACCATGTGACGGCTTCCGAAGGCGTCCGGATCCGTTATTCACCCTCCCAGCGCGGTGTGGTGGAGCGGCCCTGCTACGGTGCGGAGACCTTCGAACGGCTCGGCATCTACGGCGACTGGTCCAAGGTGCTGGTAAACGGAAACATCCGCTACATTGCGACGGAGCTTCTGCAGTCGGATGATCCGGACCATGTACCGGTCACGGAACCTTATGTCTATGTCGAACCGACGACGGAAGAGGAAACCGAAGCGCCGACGGAGACCGAAGAATCCGAAGAAAAGCAGTCTTCCGGTGCTGCCCGCGTGACGACAACGGCGCCTTCTCAGGGGGAAAGCGAAAGTGCGGAGACCGGAAGCACAAATGATCCACAGAAGAAAACCGGCGGCTTCCGTCCGATCTATGTGATCCTGCCTGCAGCCGTGATTATCGGAGGGGCAGCCCTCTGGATTATCCTGCTTCGGGAAAAACGGAAACGGGAACGGGAGCGGAGAAGACAGATGCTTGAGCGCAGAAGACAGCGTGAACAGCAGAAATAACCGAAAAACTGCTGAAAATACAAAAAAAGACGGGGAGGCACATTCTGAAACCCAGAGTGTGCCTCCCCGATTGATTGAAAAAAGGGATTTATTCGTCCGCATTCTCCCAGTTGTGATAGACTTCCTGGACGTCGTCATCCTCGTCCAGAAGGTCGAGAATCCGGTTGATTTTCTTAATGTCTTCCGCGCTTGTCAGTGTAACCCAGTTCTGCGGAATCATCGTAACTTCGGAACTGACAATCGGAAGATCGGGCGTATTACTGAGTGCCTCGTAAACTGCCGGGAAATCGTCGGGATCGGTAATGATTTCGTAAGAATCATCCTCCTCCGCAAAATCCTCCGCACCCGCATCCAAAGCGAGCATCATGAGGTCGTCGGGATCCATTTCGCAGTCTTCCTTGTCGATGATGATCTGGCCTTTTTTGTCAAACATATAGGAGACGCAGCCGTTCGGGCCGAGGTTTCCGGAGCCCTTCGAGAACGCGGCACGGACATTTGCGGCCGTACGGTTCCGGTTGTCGGTCAGCGCTTCGACAATGATCGCGGTACCCGAGGGGCCGTAGCCTTCATAAGTAATCGACTCGTAATTTGCGGCATTGCTGTCGCCGGCTGCCTTCTGGATACTGTTCTTGATGGTATCATTCGGCATGTTGTTGGATTTTGCCTTTGCGATGACGGCGGCGAGACGGTAGTTGTTCGCGGGATCCGGTCCGCCTTCCTTGACAGCGACCGCGATTTCACGGCCGATTACGGTAAAAATCTTGCCCTTCGCAGCGTCGTTTTTCTCTTTTTTATGTTTGATGTTGGCAAATTTCGAATGTCCGGACATAGGGTACCTCTTTCTAAGAATATTTATTTCACGGGCCAAACAGCGCCCGATATGATTTGCGGTTCTTAGCATAGCACAAAATCCGCGATGTTGCAAGCCTTTGTGTCATCCCGGGCGGTATGCGAACAGCAAGGCTGTTTTCCTTCTTTGCCTGCAGTTTCCGTAAAATGACAGAAAAATATATGGTTTCCCCGAAACCAGACATCTCTTTTCAGCGGTATATACAGGTAAGACACAAAAATCATGCTTTGGAGGGCTGTACTGATGACAAAACGAATTTTACTGTTCCTTGCGGCAATTCTTATCTTTCTTCCCGCCTGCACGAAAAATCAGGATGAACCGCTGGCCTTTTTCGATGAAACAGAGGAAACGGAATCACAGGTGACAGCAGAAAAAACCGAAACTGAAACATCCGGCTTCTCTAAAGACTGGAACCAGGGCGCTTCCTACGCCTTCGGTTTCGGCGGAAACCGGGTCTATTACCTGAAGGGCCAGAGCATTCTCCAGGCTGATCCCGCAGAAGGCACTTATCACGCGCTCTGCCAGAAACCGGACTGCAGCCACGATGGCGAAGGCTGTTATGCCTGGCTCGGCGACTGCGTGAAGTATAATGAAAATTTCCAGGTTTACGACGACGGTATCTACCAGCCGGTTTTTATCGAGACGGATCCGGAGAATCCGATTCTCCGCTATTACCGGATCGATCCTTCGGGCACGAAGCCGAAGAGCATCGCCTGTGAAATCCCGATGCAGGGTCTCTTCTTTGTGACGGAAAGCTATCAGGTCTACCCGGATTCGAAGCTGCACCGGGACTATGCGGTCATAAGCGCATCCTCGCAGGAAGAAGCCGAGGAGCCTTATGATCCGAAGACGGAAGAAGATTACGATCCGGAGAATCCCTTTAACGAACATGTCAGAGGGAGCTGGTTTGATGTTCAGAACTATGTCAGTGTATACCATCTTGAAACCGGGGAAATGACCCCGGTGCTGAATACCGGTACGAAGAGCTGCACTTCTTCTTATGTTTCGGTCATTCCGTACGAAGACGAGCTGTTTATTTTCCTCGAAGCTTACAGGATGAAACCGGTAAAAACGGCGAATGAGGACGGAACGGAAGAATACGGCATCGATTTACTCTTTGACACGCCCGAGATTTATCGCTGGAAGCTTGGCTCTTCGGAAGAAGCGCAGAAGATTCCGGTTCCGGAGCTCCCCTTCGGCGATCATCCGTCTTTCAGGATCCATCAGGGGAAGATCCTGATGCTCGGCGAAACGAAGGACGGGAGCGGCAGGAGAATGCAGACGCTGTGCATGCTGGATCCGGACACCGGGGAAGTTTCACAGGGGAAGGAAATCTGTGAACTTCGGGACGATAGGATCTGTCTTGCGAATTTCGGGGACGGATACCTGTACATGGAGGACTTCCGCGGGAATCCCTATCAATCCGGGGAGGAGATGACAGGAGAAGATTTTACCATCCTCGATTACAACGGAGAAGAACTGTATCATTTCAGCTTTGACGAGAGGCTTCCGTCTGACGGCTACAGCCGGGGTGTCTGGAAATGCGGCAGCGATCCGGAATACCTGTACTGTATGAATTATTCGGAGGAGGAAACCATGCTGTACCGTATCCCGGTGAACGGAAACCCTGTGGAATTCTTCCGGGAGACCGACGGAGAAGGAAATCCTGTCGCAAAAGAGAGCGCTTCGGAGAACGAAACCGATCAGGAA
>CADCPV010000495.1 GCA_902803345.1 uncultured Eubacteriales bacterium
CTGCAACTTCTTCGGGAACGTTTCAGCTTCCGCTATGATGATGTACTGAGCCGTGTCTATGCGACAATCTCCGTATCCGCGCTGAAAGCGGCGCGATATGATCCGGAAGAGCGTGAACCGGCGGCAATGGTCTCGGATATCCCGGAAGACACCCTTCCGGCCCGGATGACAGGCGCCGAACGCGGAACGCTCATTCACCGCGTGATGGAACGGATCGACCCCGAAAAACCGGCTGCAAACCAGCTTGACAGGTGGCTTTCGGAGGGGCTTCTGAGTCCGGAAGAGCGCGCGGCTGTGAGCGCCCGGAAGATCGACGGATTCCTGCAGTCGCCGCTCGGAAAGCGCTTCATTTCTGCATATCGGCAGAAAAAGGCCTTCCGCGAACGCCGCTTTATTATCGGAATTCCGGTGTCGGAGGTCTACCCCGAGCTGCAGGACCGGCCGGAAGGGCGGGAATCCCTGATGCTTCAGGGTGTTGTGGACCTGTATTTTGAAGAAGACGGGGCGCTGGTTCTCGTGGATTATAAAACGGATTCTGTGAAGGATCCTGCGGTGCTGCAGGAGCGCTACCGCGTCCAGCTTGAGCTTTATGAGCGGGCGCTTGTGCAGAGTACGGGGAAGCCCGTGAAGGAGCGATGGATTTACAGCTTTGCGCTTCAGAAGGAGATTCCGGTTTGAAATTCTGGAAAGTTTTGAAGAAAATACTGATTGCAGTTCTGGCGTTGATTCTCTGCGCGGCACTTTTCGTTGCGGGCGTCCGGGTTTTTATGGCGCTTCGCGCGCGGCCGGATATTGAGGAGCTTTCGGAAATCACCGAAGAAGCGAAAGAAGAAGGCCCTTTTGATGCAGTGATCGTATTAGGCGCGGGTGTCTACCGGGACGGATCGCTGAGTCCGATGCTCCGCTACCGGATGGAAACAACAGTCGAATGTTTTGAGAGCGGCGCGGTTCAGAAAGTTTTTGTGACCGGGGACCATCGGCTCGGCGAATATGATGAAGTGGATCATATGGTGGAATACCTTGTGGAGCACGGGGTTCCGGAATCCGCAATTGAATTTGACTACAACGGCTTTTCCACCTATGAAAGCATGGTGCATGCGGCACGGGAATTCGGGATACGGCGCGCCGTTGTCGTGACGCAGAAATACCATCTCTACCGCGCGATGTTCATCGGGCGGGCAAACGGGATGGAGCTTCGGGGACTCGCCGCACAGAACTGGCGGATGTCGACCGGCACCGTGATGCGCACCGTCCGCGAATGGGCTGCCTGTGTCAAAGACCTCTTTTATGTGATCCGGCAGGCGGAGCCCTGAAAACAGGACCCATCCCGCGGCGCATGGCATCAGAAAGCGGTAGCCATAAGCGAAATTATATGTTATGATAGAAAAGCGGAGCGAGGATGCGCCGCATCAGTATACGCCCGGATACGGGGACAGGAGCATTGATTATGAAAGTCGTCATTCTGGCGGGGGGCTTCGGCACCCGCATCAGCGAAGAAAGCCATCTGAAACCGAAGCCGATGATCGAGATCGGCGGGAAACCGATTCTCTGGCACATCATGAAAACCTACTCGCATTACGGCTATAATGAATTTATCATCTGTGCCGGCTACAAGCAGCATGTAATCAAGGAATATTTCGTGAATTATTACCTTTATAATTCCGATGTAACCTTTGATCTGTCGGACAACAGCGTCAAGGTACATTCCACGCATACGGATCCGTGGAAGGTGACGGTTGTCGACACCGGGCTTGAGACAATGACCGGCGGACGGATCCTGAGAATCCGGGACTATGTCGGATCGGAACCTTTCTTCCTGACCTACGGCGATGCGGTGTCGGACATCAACATCCCCGATCTTCTCCGGTTCCATGAGGCGCACGGAAAGACTGCAACCATTACGGCAATCAGTCTTGCGCAGATGAAGGGCGTGCTGAACACCCGGGATGACGGCCGCGTAGATGCTTTCCGTGAGAAGGACGACCAGGACCAGAGCCTGATCAACGGCGGCTTTATGGTCATGAATCCCGGGATTTTCGACTATCTCGCGGACGACAGCACAGTATTTGAGAAAGACCCGATGGAACGCCTTGCCGAAGAAGGACAGCTGTACGCCTACCAGTACGACGGATTCTGGCAGTGCATGGACACCCAGCGCGAGATGAAGAAGCTTGAGGAGCTGTGGGATTCCGGCGCAGCGCCCTGGAAGATCTGGTAAGCCCCGAAAAAGGAGAAAACATGAGCATTGTGCGCTGCCCTGAAACCGGCGTGATTACAATTCACACCGATCATACGAGCTACCAGATGAAGGCGGATGAGATCGGAACCCTGCTGCATACATACTATGGTGCACGTGTCGGGGATGAAGACCTCTCCTATGCGATTTTTCGCATGAACCGCGGCTTTTCGGGAAATCCCTATGAGAAGGGATCGACCGACCGCGGCTATTCCCTGGACACGCTGCCGCAGGAAATCGGTACTTTCGGTGCCGGCGACTATCGGATCAGTGCGCTGAAAATCCGCGGAAATGACGGATCGCAGGCCCTGCGGCTCCGCTTCAGAAAAAGCGAAATTCTGCCCGGAAAGTATACACTTCCGGGCCTTCCCGCCTCTTATGAAGACGGGTCGGAGGACTGCGAAACCCTGATCGTGACCATGGAAGATCCGGAAATTCCGGTCCGTGCAGAACTTCTGTACGGCGTCTTTCCGAAGAAAGACGTCATTACGCGGGCAGTCCGGATCACCAACATCGGAAATGCGGATCTGACGCTGCTTCGATGCGCGCCGCTTTCACTGGATTTTATGACCGGCGATTATGACCTGATCGGCTTCTACGGAAAATGGGCCAAAGAACGCGTCATGGAGCGCACAGCCCTCCGCCACGGGGTTCAGTCTTTCGGTTCGGTACGCGGCGCATCTTCCCATCACCACAATCCCTCGGCAATTCTCTGCGAACCCGACACAACGGAAACACAGGGCATGGCCTGGGGGTTCAGCTTTGTCTACAGCGGCGAATTCCTGCTGGAGGCGGAGAAGGACAAAATCAATGAGACCCGCATCACGCTCGGCATCCATCCCGACAACTTCGCCTGGACGCTTGCGACTGGTGAGAGTTTCACAAGTCCGGAAGTGCTGATGACCTGTTCGGATTCGGGCCTTTCGGGAATCAGTCATCATTTCCATGATTTTATTCGGAAAAATATCGTGCGCGGTTTCTGGCGCGACCAGAGGCGCCCGATCCTGATCAACAACTGGGAAGCGACCTATTTTGACTTTACCGGCGAAAAACTGATCGGGATTGCGAAAACTGCAAAGGATTTCGGCGTTGAAATGCTCGTTATGGACGACGGCTGGTTCGGGAAGAGAAACGACGATACCTGTGCGCTCGGCGACTGGGAACCGAATGAAGAAAAGCTCGGAATGACGCTGCAGGAGCTCGGAGAACGGCTCCGTGCGATGGACATGCGCTTCGGCATCTGGTTCGAGCCCGAAACGATATCGGAGGGCAGTGATCTTTACCGCGCGCATCCGGACTGGGCAGTACGGATTCCCGGCCGGATGCCGGATCTGTCCCGCTCCGAACTGATCCTTGACATGAGCCGGACGGATGTGCAGGACTACATTTTGGAGAAAATGAGCGCCGTGATTGCGGATTCCGGTGCTTCCTACGTCAAGTGGGACTTCAACCGCAGTGTCTGTGACAAGTATACGCATGCGCTTCCCGCCGAAAGGCAGGGAGAGATGGCGCACCGCTTCATCCTCGGGACTTACCGGGTGCTGGAGGGCCTTCTCAAACGCTTCCCGAAGCTTCTCATCGAAGGCTGCAGCGGGGGCGGCGGACGTTTTGACTGCGGAATGCTGCACTATACGCCGCAGATCTGGTGCTCGGACAACACGGACCCGATCGAGCGCCTGACGATTCAGTACGGAACGTCCTTTATTTATCCCGTGAACACCATGGGGGCTCATGTTTCCGCTTCTCCGAATCACCAGACCGGCCGCGCGACGCCGATGGAAACCCGGACGGCGGTCGCGATGAGCGGGACTTTCGGGTATGAACTCGATCCAACCCGGCTTACGGATGCGGAGCGGGAGGAAATCCGCCGTGGAGTCCGGGTGTTTCAGGAGCTTTATGAAACCCTGCAGCAGGGTGATTACTACCGGCTGACAGCGCCGGACGATAGGGGCTGTACTGTCTGGGAAGCGGTAAAGAAAGACGCTTCCGAGGCTGTTATTACGGCTGTGTTCGACCATGTGCGTGCAAATTACACGCCGGTATATGTGCGTGCGCGCGGTCTCGCCCCTGAGAAACAGTACAAGATCTCCCTGGTGCCCGGATATCATTCCGAAGATCCGCGTGTACCGCAGGATCCATTATCCGAAAATCCGGTGCTTTCGGGGAGTGCCCTGATGAATCAGGGCTTTGCAATTCCGCATTATACGAAGGAATATCAGTCCTGGCAGATTCTATTGAAGGAGGTATGAATGGTTTCAGAATTTCTGATTCGAAAAGAACGTTTTTACAGCGAGTTTCAGTATATTTATTCGGAACTGTATCGAAAAAAAGACGAGCATTTTGACAGGCTTCTTCAGATCATGCAGGAGGCGTACCAGGCGCGTTCTGCCGCTCTCCGCCGCAAGGACCGGGAGGCCTTATGCAACATGAACTGGTACCGGAGCGCCCGGGCACAGGACCGGCTGGTCCGCATGCATGAGATGCAGGAGACGCTGGTTCTTTCCGGGAATTTTGAGGATCCGGCGGTGCTGAACCAAATCGTTGAAAAGCTTCTTTCAGCGGCGAACCGGGGGGCTGAGCTTCTTTCACTCTGCGGGATCGGACAGCTTTTCTGCATCCCGGGGACTGAGTGGCAGAATAAAACGAAGGTGCACATCCTCCTTCGGATCCTCCGGATCGCGTCGGAAATCGTCTGCCCTGCGATGCTTCTCTACGGGCCGGTTTCGGGCGAAACGGAAGACTACACGCAGTATTTCGGAACGCCGGAGAAGCCGGAACTGCATCTTTTGTCGGATCCGACGCTTCTTGCGACGATCTGGCAGACCATTGCGACGCAGGACACGCGGCTTCTGTCGCATTATGTGAATGTAATTTCGCATCTTCCCGAGAACCGGGTTTTCTACCGTACGCGGGATGAGGAGCAGGGGATTTACTGGGATCTTGACTTTAATTTCCTCGGGACGCTTCGGATGGATGAGGAGAGCCACAAGAAGTTCCTGCAGTCCTATTTTACCGGCAAATTTGAGGACAGTACCGCGAGAGCACACCGTGTCCGGAGAAAGGAAAACGGCGAATGGGGCGTTCGGGGCAGTATTGAGGAATTCTCCGGCGATCCGCGGATTGCGAACCTCGTAAACGCGCTGTTCATCCAGATGAGCGGAATCCCGGTTCCGGCGCAGCAGAAGGATCTCGCGAAGCTTTTAAGGATCCGGAAGGAAAGCCATGTTTTCGACTGCGGCGCGGATCTCTGGACTCCGGGTACCGACAACCTGAAAACCATCGGAATCGGACGCTACAAGGACGGCGCGAAATTCTACGGCTTGTATAATTTCAGCGGCGAAGAGCAGATCTTCTCGCTGCATGATCCGGGGCATTACCGGAACCTTCTGACCGGGAAAGAGGTGGACATTGTCAACCTTGTCCGGCTGAAGCCCTATGCCTACGCCTGGATTTCGGAGGCCCGGGCTTGACTTTTCCCCGGGAAAAGCATATACTCTTTTCGACAAAGGGGAAAAAGAAGGAGAAGAAAATGCTGACACTGTTTTTGGACACGGATATGGACATTACACCGGAGGATGCAGCGCCTTACGGCGCAAAGCTGATTTCGATGCCCTATTCCGTGGACGGGGAAACGATCTACCCTTACGTGGACTTTGAAACCTACGACGCTGATGCGTTTTATGATATGCTTCGTGCGGGAAAGATTCCGACGACAAGCGCGATCGGGGAGCAGGAGTATGTGAAATATTTTGAGCCGGAATTCGCGGACGGAAATGATATTCTGTATGTGCATTTCTCGGCGGCCATGACCAACACCTTTGATTTTATGCACCTCGCGCTCCGAAAACTCCAGGATAAATACCCGGAGCGGAAGTTTTATGAGGTTGATACGAAGGGCATCACGACGATCAGTCGAAATATCGGCCTTGCGGCGGCGGACATGTACAAGGCCGGAAAATCGGCGGAGGAGATTGTCGAATGGGGGAAGGCCGAAGTAGATCACTATGCAATGTATTTCATGGTGGACGACCTGAAATTCTTCCGCCGCTCCGGCCGTGTCAGCGGACTCTCCGCAACGATGGGAAACCTTCTCGGGATCCGGCCGATCATTACCATGAACGACGAGGGCAAGATGGTCTCGGTCGGAAAGGAAAAAGGCCGCAGAAAAGCGCTTGACCATCTGGCACAGGTTGTTGTAGACTTAGGAGAGGATGTGAAGGCGCACCGCATCATTGTCGGCCACACCGGGAACCTGCAGCTTGCGGAGGAGTTAGCGGAAATGATCCGCGAAAAAATCGGCAGCTGCGAGATCAGTTTCCAGGTTGTGAATCCGACTGCCGGTTCGCACTGCGGTCCGGACGGCGTTGGTGTCACCTTCCATGCGAAACACCGTTAACTGGAGAGACTATGATCAAAATTGTACTGGACTGCTATGGCGGTGACACATCACCTGCGGCAAATATAGACGGGGCAGTTCTCGCGCTTGAGCGCTTTTCGGATCTTTCGCTGATCCTGACCGGCGATGAGGAAGCGCTGAAGGCCGGGCTTTCGGGAAAAAACTATGACAGCGCCCGCCTTGAGATCGTCCACGCGCCGGAGGTGATCGGAGTCGATGAGAAGCCGACCGATGCGATCCGCCTGAAAAAGGAAAGTTCGATGATGAAGGCCGTACGGCTTCTTCGCGAGGATCCGGATGTGGCGGGCATGGTGACGATCGGCTCGACCGGCGCGATTGTAGCGGCGGCGATGCTTCGGGTCGGACGCCTGAAAAACGTGATCCGCCCGGCTTTCTGTCCGATCATGCCCAAGATTCCGGGCGGCGTTGTCGGTGTATGCGACAGCGGCGCGAATGTGGATATCACACCGGACCATCTGCAGCAGTTCGCGATCATGGGCAGCCTGTATATGGAAAACATCTACGGGATCGAAAAACCCCGCGTCGGACTTCTGAACATCGGCACCGAGGAGGAAAAAGGCGACCAGCTCCGGAAAGAAGCCTACCAGCTCCTGAAAAACACCCCGAACATCAACTTTGCGGGCAACATGGAGGCCCGGGAGCTTTTGGCCGGCGATTACGATCTCGTGGTCTGTGACGGCTTCTCCGGTAATGTTCTCGTGAAGGGGGCGGAAGGCACGGCGCTGCAGCTTCTCAAGATGCTGAAGTCCCGGATCTACAGCAAGACCATTTACAAGATGGGCGCCGCGCTGATGAAGCCGATGTTTGACGAGATGAAGGAATTCATGAATTACCAGAATTACGGCGGCTCGGTTATGCTCGGCACGAGGAAGGTGGTCGTTAAGGGTCACGGTTCCGGTGACGCCACCGCAATTGCGAAATGCATCGAGCAGGCCCGTGAGATGCAGATTTCCGCGCTCGGTGAAAAGATTGAGCAGGAACTTCCGGAATACGTGAAAGGCTGATTATTTCGAAAAGGTTCACATAGAAAGAGGAGGAAAAAGCATGTTTGACAAAGTAAGAGATATCCTTGCGGAACAGCTTCGTCTGGATCCCGATAAGATCACCCCGAATGCGGAGATTATTGCGGATCTCGGTGCGGATTCTCTGGATGTACTGCAGCTTCTGATGACGATCGAGGACGAATACGGCGTCAAGATCCCGGACGAAGAGCTGGAAAACTTCCACACGGTCGGCGATATTGTCGAATACGTGGAAGCGAATTTCGAGGAATAAGAGACGAAGAACACCGAAAAGGAGCCCCCGGTCAATTGCCGGGGGCTCCTTTTCGCCGGACTGGCGATAATCACTTTTTATTCGTTCTTCTTCTCAACTGCCGGTATTTCCGCTGCCGGAACAGCTGCCGCCTGCTTTTTCGCGGCTTTTCGTGCATTCCGCTTCTTTGCGCCTTTGATGATGCCGATAATGATGAACATGATGCCGATCGAGATGCCGCCGATCACAAGGAGGATCGGAGTTGCTTCGATCAGGAAGAAGAGCAGGCCTTCAAGGAAACCGGTGAAGGTGTTCCAGGAGCTCTTCAGGGTGTTCATCAGACGATCCTTGAAGGTCAGGGTCTTGACGGGTTCCACTTCCGGAGAGTACTCCAGCACTTCGCGGACGTTCAGGTTTACGGTTGAATACGCGACGTCGGTATCCATTTCGGAAAGACGGTTTTTCAGGATCTGAAGCTCAGTCTGTACGTCAGTCAGACGGTCTTCGATCGCGAGCATTTCTTCGATTGTTTCCGCTTCCTTCATCATCTCGAGCAGGCGCTCTTCCTGGGTCTCGAGGGACTTGATCGTGGTCTGCGTTTCGCTGTAGCGGCGGGTGATGTTTTCAACGTTCTGCTCGGAACGCGTCACCTTGCCGAAGCCGTCCATGCCGGAAAGGAAATCACGGTAGTATTTGGAAGGAATACGGACAACGATGTAGGCCTGAAGGGTTCCGCTCTTCTTTTCATAGGTGGTGTAGTACCAGTTGTTTGCGGAATCGCTGTAGGTTTCGTGTTCAATGATGCCGTTGTAGCGGTCGATCAGTTCCCGGATCGCGGCGATGGTCTGTTCGTATTCCACCGTCTCCATATCCATGGTGCAGGTGTAGACGAGCTTCTCATCGAGCGTTGCGGCCGGGACGTCCTTGCCCTGCTCGTCGCCGGACTTTGTTTCATCAGGCTCATTCCAGACATTGGCTTTGCCGGCGGAATAGTCGCCGTACTCTTCGTAATCCCCTGCTTCGTCCGGGTATTCATACTCGTAAGCGGCCTGGGTCGTTTCGGCAGCGTAATAATCTCCGTCCTCGTAGTAGTTCTTCTCTTCCACGCGTGCATATTCTGCGGTGCTTTTCCCTGAACCCGCACAGGCGTACTGGCTGAAGAACAGGGCAAGCGCTGTGAAGGCCATTAAAAACTTCATGAACTTTTTCTTCATTGTGGTTCCTCCTC
>CADCPV010000496.1 GCA_902803345.1 uncultured Eubacteriales bacterium
ATTGGGTTATGTGTTATTGCACTTTTTCGTATAAGCCAGAGAAATACCCTGATGTTCCGGACAGACAAATTTTATCCGGAATCTCTGTCGGGAATGCCCAGGAACGCCGGAGGACAAAGGTGTTGTCATCTTCTATTGCCTGATAAGAGAGCACAAAGTCGCTGCTTCCCTGCTTACTCCATTCGACAAGCTTATCCTCGGTGAAAAAGTCATTGGAGAGCATAAAGTCATAATGTACCGAGTCAGGGAACACATGCTCTGTATCACCGGATCGTAATTCGCAATAATCTGAGCAGGAGCTCTGCAGAAGTGTGAGGGTTGCGTCGGGAGTGGGAATTTCTGCAGATAAACTGCTGACGGCTTTATATTCAGCGATAACCTTCGGTTCCTCGGTTTCAGAGACAGTAACGGGAATAATGTCTGTTTCCAGAAGATTGTAGCGCGGATTATCAGAGGAATCCTGATCAACAGAATACAGGGAAAAACCCAGTTCATAGTGGGCTGTATCCGGGATCGCATAACCAACGGCTTTAATGACTGTGGAACCGTTTTCTTCGCCAAAGGAAGGATTTGTCCAGTAAGGATGGAAACCGCGGTCAGGATCAGTATCGTTGTCTGTGGTATCTGCCGGTGAGTTGAAATCAACAATCAGAAGATGATAATGATTGTCAACAGCCCATTGATAAATGCTTTTCCGCTCGTCTATTCCCAGTTTCCTGACAGAATCGTTTCTGATGTCCAGACTGTTGGGCACAACCAGGGTGTTTTCCTCTTTGGACTGCACTTCAACCTGCAGGAATACACCGTACCCGTCTGTTTTTGCTTCCCGGACTTTCAGGGTGGCAAAGTCCGTTCCTATGGCTATATTTTCAGACATGGTAAAGGAATAACGGGCGGTCAGTATGGGCATGTTGCCCTCAATGGATGTAACATCCGCATAGATCCTGTAGTAAGATCCGACTTTCCAGGTAAAAGGATAATCTTCAGAGCTTTCAACGCAGACCGGCAGATATTGACCGTTTTCACCGACGTTGATGATTACCCGGCCTAAATGGTCGTCCAGGAAAGTGTTTTCTACGACACCTTTGACACAGTACACCTGGCCGATTCGGGCTTCTGCGTTTTCATACAGGTCAGAGAGGGATTCGGCTGTGACTGCCCATGCCTGTGCAGAGTATTCTTCAAGTGGCGGTACCACTTTTCTTGCTGTGCTGTTACCGGTTGGAATGCCCGCGCGGGAGGACGTCAGAATAAACTCCTGCATCTGCCCTGATTTCAGGAACAGGGACAGCTTTTCGGGAACATCGTTAATGTCACAGGCACGCCTGAAGACGTATGGGTCGTTGTCTCCTTCCGGCTGGATTTCGACTCCGGGCAAAATGCTGACTGAAATGGGGACGGGAAGGCCGTTATCATATTCGAAAATGGAGGTACCCGTATATTCCTGGGCATCATGCGTGTTATTCGTCCTGATTTCATAAAAATCAGAATAAGAGGTTCTGAGAAGCGAGAGGGTTATATTCGGATTCTCCGGATCTGACGCGCGTCTGTATTCCGCAATCACTTCCGGTTTCTCCGGTTTACCGATCGTGAAGGGAATGTTGCCGAAAATTTGCGGATCAATACTGATGGCAAAGTCATGAATGGCATGGTCTGTCAGCGTCATGTCCCAGGTCTGAAGCACAAACCCAAGCATATATTCTTTCGTGTCCGGAAGCGAATTGCCGGTGACATAAATGAGAGTGGCGCCGTTGTCCTCATATTCCGAATGGTTGATGCAAAGGGAATCAAAAGCAGGAGCAGGAACAATACCGGTTTGCTGGTCAAATGAGGCGTCCACAATACCAGGCGTCAGGGGCTCAAACGCATTGCTGAAGACAACGCGGATGATTTCTTCATAACCGTGTTCCCGGGCCCAGCCCATAACGGTTTGCCCTTCGTAATCCGGTGTTTTCCCGATTTTGGTAACTGAATCAGAATAAGGTTTGAGGCTCCAGTTCAGGGCAAGGCTTTTCTTTTTCCGGGGCATGACTTCCACGGAAACGTATACTGTATTCCCGTCAATTCCGGTATTCCGGATGGAAAGCGTTGCCAGGTCTGTTTCCACAACAGAAGCTGATTTTGCAAGCTGGGTAGCGACCGTGGGTGTGGGGTTGATGGCGTCAATATGCCCGTCCGGGGAGATACCCGGGATATACTGACGGCTGAAGATTATGCCGGTGACAGCCAGCACCAGCGCGGCAAAGGAGGCAATGATCCGGGTGGAATATCTCCTTTGCGGGCGGCTCTTCTTTTCCGCCTGCATGTTCAGCTGATCCAGTGTATCAATGACGGACTGCCGGAAGTACTCATCCGGCTCGCCCAATGCTTTTCTGAAATCTTCATTTCGTTTCATTGTCTTCAAGCGCCTCCTCATTCAGGATGTCCCGCAGATGGGCCCGGGCACGCATGAGCCGGGTTTTGACAGAATTG
>CADCPV010000497.1 GCA_902803345.1 uncultured Eubacteriales bacterium
CATTTGTCTCGTATCTGCACCCGGCTGGGAATCGAGAGGAGAACGGTTCATAGTTTGCGAGATTCATTTGCCACAAGATTTATTGAGGCGGATGGATCACCGCAGATTCTGAAAAGCTTACTCGGTCATACGTCTTACAGTATGACGATGGATCGCTATAGTCAGGTCATGGATGAAGTGAAGGCCAGTGAGATGCAGAAGGTTAAAATTATATGATACTACGGGGGAGAAATCCCCCGTTTTTTTCAAAAATTCTGCGGAGTGGGGTAAAAAGTGGGGTAGAGCAAATGGAATTCCTTGTAAAATAAGGGAAAACGCTTTACAAAATGTTAAGAAAATGTTACAATATATTGGATTATTTTCCATGAGAAGGAAATGTTCATAAAATGAGTGAAGAAAACACCAATATCATTCAGGAAAATGAAGCATCAGAAAGCCCGGCAGCGGAAGCTGCGGAAAGCGCAGAACCGGTTGCTGCGGAAATGACGGAAACAGCAGCCCCGGAACCGGTGGAAGCAACCTCAGAAGCGCTGGAAGCAGTCCCGGAACCGGAACCGGAGGCGACAGAAGCAGTGGATCCTGTTTTCTCTGGAGCTGTTTTCTCGGAAGAAGCCATCCTGACTTCCGCAGCAGAAGAGCCGGGGCCTGCAGCAGCGGAAGAGCCGAGGCCTGCAGCAACAGAAGAACCGGAGCCTGCAGCAGCTGAAAGTCCGGAACCTGCTGCGTCAGAGCCTTCGGAGCCTGCATTTCCCGAGCCCTCAGAACCTGTATCTCCCGAGCCTTCGGAAGCAGATGCCCCGGACAATCCTGAGCCTGAAACACCCGACGGGACGGATCTCGAGCAGGAGAAAGCCCGGCGCGGTGTGCCGAAGCATGCCTTTATTCTGACAGCGGTCGGCATCGTGCTTCTCGGAGCGATTATTACTGCGGTGCTTTTGTTTCTGAATTCGCCGGTGACAGTGGAAGAGGCCTACGAATTCGCGGCAGATTATGAAGGAATCCTGCTGGAGCCGGGACAGACGGCGCAGATCCGTTCCGAACTGACGCCGCTCACGGAGAAGCTTGAATTCCGCGCGCAGGAGGATTTCCAGTCCAAGAGTTTTGAATATACTTCGGGAGATGAGGAGGTGGTCTCCGTAAACGAGACCGGCCTTGTCACCGCGCTTGCGCCGGGTGAGACGACGGTCACGGTGCGTTTCTCCTCCTTCTCGGAGAGCTTCCCGGTGCGGGTGTACATCCCGGTCACCAATGTGAAGCTGACCCAGTCCGGCATTTCCATGAATGTCGGAGATAAGTTTTTCCTGAACTGGAAAATTGAGCCGGCAGACGCGACAGAGCTTCCCGAACCGCCGACGTTTACTTCTTCAGACGAGTCGGTTGCGACTGTGGATGAGATGGGAAAGATATCGGCAGTCGGGCCTGGTGATGCTGTCATCACCATGAAAAGCGGTGAATATACCAGTGAGTTTGCAGTAACCGCGCGGTCTCCCCTGAAGGGGATCGAGGTCACCGGGGACCAGCCGGAGCTTCTTTTAGGGGAAAGCTACAGCTTCAGCGTGAGCCCGGTTCCGGCGAATACGACCGATACCATTCACCCCGAATACCGAAGCTCCGATGAGTCGGTTGCGACCGTGGATTCGGAGGGCAATGTAACGGGCGTGGGCCCCGGCTCTGCGACGATAACGGTTCGCGAAGGACGCTTCTTCAAATACTATGATCTGTTTGTAAAAGTACCGCTGACCGGCGTGACGCTCGGCTTCAATACCTTCACGCTCCGAAACGGCGACTCGGTGCAGCTTCCCTATGCGATTGAGCCTGCGAATACCAACGAGGAGGTCACGATCACCTGGTCTTCGGACAATACCGGCGTCCTGCAGGTGAACCAGGAAGGCGTTGTGACGGCAGTCGGTCCGGGTACGGCAAATGTGACGGTTTCGGCAAATGAATTCTCAGCCTCCTGCCAGATTACGGTGATTATTCCGGTAACGGGCGTCGTGATTTCGACAGGGGCATTATCCCTGAATAAAGGCCAGTCAGCGCAGCTTGCGGCGAGCGTGGTTCCCGCAAATACGACAGAGGTGCCGTACATCAACTGGGCATCCGACAATACAGCGGTTGCGACGGTGGACGGCAACGGTGTTGTGACCGCGATCGGCCCGGGCTATGCGACGATTACCGCCTATCATGAAGCAGCGGCGGCTGCCTGCGGCGTCAGTGTCTTCTCGCCGATGACGGGCATTCAGTTTACCCAGACCGATATCAGCATTATCGAGACCTATACCGCCCAGCTTTCGGTCATTTATCTGCCGGATGACACAACAGATCCGAAAGACACCAGTTTCATGACCGACAATCCGGAGGTTGCGACCGTAGATCCAAACGGCGTGATCACAGCAGTTTCCGTCGGCAGCTGTACGGTAACGGCGCTCTGTAACGGAATGTCCTGCGTGGCCTCCGTCACGGTAACAGAGCTGATAGAAGTTGAGAGCATTACGCTTGATCAGGGTGCGCTTGAATTCGCCGAATCCGGCCAGACGGCGCAGCTTCACGCATCAGTCCTCCCGGAAGATGCGACAGATGCTTCGATTGTCTGGACCTCGACGAATACGCTGGTCGCGACAGTCGACGGCGCCGGGCTTGTGACGGCAGTCGGCGGCGGAGACTGCATGATTACGGCTTCTGCCGGCGGCAGGAGCGCTTCCTGCAGTGTGCATGTCGCAGCGGCCAATAAGATTGTCGTACTGGATCCGGGCCATTCGGCGACATTCACCGGGGCATCCTACAACGGCTACATGGAGCATATCATCAACCTCACGGTAGCAATGGCCTGCAAGAGTTATCTGGAGAGCCATTACGCAGGCGTGACCGTATATCTGACGCGCTATGATCATTCGCCGGTGGACGGCTCCAGCCTGAAAGCGGATCTGGAACGCCGGGCGCAGATCGCGCAGGATTACAAGGCAGACATCCTCGTGAGTCTGCATTTCAATGCGACGGTCAACCACAATGCAGCCGGGTGTCTGGCATTTGTATCGTATCAGCCAAATGTGGCGGGTCAGTGCAATGCGCTGGCGAATTCGATCCTTGCCCAGATCAGTGCACTCGGGATCAACAACCTCGGACCGATTACGACCGCGTCGAACCAGTATTTCGATGATTTCGGCAACCCTTTGGATTATTACGCGATCAACCGCCACTGTGCAAACCGCGGTATTCCGGGTATCATTGTGGAACACTGCTTCATGGATACGCAGCCGCAGTTTTTGGATGACGGACATCTCCAGCAGCTCGGTGCTGCGGACGCGGTCGGTATTGCAAATTATCTCGGACTTGCGGCAAAATAAGAGCATAAGAGATACGAACGGACAGTATGGCAGAAGGTATTCCGCAAAACAGGAGGGAATCTTCAGCAGGCAGGAAAGGGGGCGTCTCTGTCCTGCCTGTCATCATCTATGCGGTGATGGAAGCGCTGATTCTGGCGTTTTTGATCATGCTGGAACTTCGCGGGGAGAAACCGGTTCTGCAGACGGCGCTGATGTACGGTTCGATCGTCCTGAATACGGCGGCGGCGCTGGTGTTTCTCATGATCCGGCTTGTTTCGGGGCGGAAAACCGTTCGTGTGAAAGCGGTTGAAGCACTGACGGAAGCTGCAGAGCAGGCGCAGAAAGTGCGCATCAGGGCAGTTTTTCGGATTCTCTTTCACGGGATCGCGCTTCTTTTTACCCTGGCGGCGGATACCGTTCTGGTACTTCTGGACCGCTGGTATTTCTGGGGCGTGCTGCTGTTCTGCATCGTGCAGACCTTTTATGCGCTGGTGCTTCGGGGAAAAACAGGGGTGCTGATTGTACGGATCGGATGCTTTCTTCTGGTCACGGCGGCGCTCTTTCTTCTTCACATGGCGGAACCGCTGACCGTTGCCTCGGCATATTCGATTACGCAGCTCACAATCAATATGGTGCTGGCATGGGTCCGGGTTTTCCGCAGAAAAAG
>CADCPV010000498.1 GCA_902803345.1 uncultured Eubacteriales bacterium
AACGGTGAGCCGAAGATCATGAGCATCAAAACGATGCTTGAGGTATACCTTGCGCATCAGGAAGAGGTCGTGACGCGCCGGACAAAATTCGACCTGAAGCGGGCGGAAGACCGGGCGCACATCATCGAAGGACTGCTGATTGCGCTGGGCAATATTGACGAAGTGATCCGGATTATCCGGGCAGCAGCCAATGTTGCGGAAGCGAAGACAAAACTCATGGAACGTTTCGGCCTGACAGATCCGCAGGCACAGGCGATTGTCGACATGAGGCTTCGCGCGCTGACCGGACTGGAACGGAGCCGGCTTGAGGAAGAATATGCGGAACTTGAGCGGACGATTGCACGGCTTCGCGCGATTTTAGGGGATGAAAATCTCCTTCTTGGCGTGATCCGTGACGAAATCAGCACAATTGCAGACAAGTACGGCGATGACCGGAAGACAAAGATTCTTCCGGACGAGGACGAAATCGTCGATGAGGACCTGATTGCGGAGGAGAGCACAGTCGTTGCAATGACAAAGCTCGGCTATATCAAGCGCATGTCCCTTGACAATTTCAAGGCTCAGAACCGCGGCGGACGCGGCATCCGGGGCATGCAGGTCATCGATGAGGACTACACGACCGACCTGCAGATGACCGGGACGAAGGATAATATCATGTTCTTCACAAACCAGGGCCGTGTCTATATGCTGAAGGTCTATGAGATTCCAGAAGCGGCCCGCACTTCCCGCGGAACGCCGGTCATCAATCTCCTGCAGCTGCAGCCCGAGGAAAAGGTAACACAGGTTATCACGGCAAAGGGCCTTGACGAAGAGAGCTACATTCTGATGGCGACCCGTGACGGCACGATCAAGAAAACGCCGGCCTCCGAGTACCGGAATGTCCGGAAAAACGGCCTGATTGCCATCACCCTGAAAGAAGGCGACGAACTGATCGGTGTCAAGAACACGAAGGGCGACGAGAAGATTCTTTTGATCTCGAAACAGGGAAATACAATCTGCTTTGACGAGCAGAATGTGCGGATCTGCGGCCGGAGCTCGATCGGTGTGCGGGGCATGAAGCTTTTCGGCGACGACGAAGTGGTTTCCCTGGAGATTGTCGAAGAGGGCAAGGACTGTCTGTTCGTCTCGGAAAACGGCCTCGGCAAACGGACCGCCTTCTCGGAGTTCAATACGCAGGGACGCGGCGGAAAAGGCGCGCGCGGCTACAAGGTGACGGACAAGACCGGCGGCATCGTCGGAACGGAATCCGTCAGCGAAGGCGAAGAAATCATGATCATTACGACTGAGGGCATCATCATCCGGATGCCGGTCAATACGATTTCCCAGCTCGGCAAGACCGCAAGCGGCGTGAAGCTGATCAATATCGATAAAGAATCCGAAGCCCGGGTTGCAAGCTTCACGGTGATCCGGGAAGAAGACCTGGAAGGAGAAGAATCCCCGGAAGCGACAGAGAATGCTTCTTCAGAAGAAACAGGGGAAAACAGTACACCGGACGTAAACTGAAAGGAGAAGACATGAAGATCACAGTCTGGAATGAATATTTACATGAAAGAACCGAGGACTCGGTCCGGGCAGTCTATCCCGACGGAATCCACAACTGCATTAAGGATTTCCTTGTAAAAAACGGTTTTCAGGATGTCCGGACAGCGACTTTGGATGAGCCGGAACACGGCCTGACGCAGGAAGTGCTTGACGATACGGATGTGCTTTTCTGGTGGGGGCATATGCGGCATCACATGGTTTCTGATGAGGTGGTACAGCGGGTCTTTGACCGTGTACAGGACGGCATGGGACTCGTGGTGCTTCATTCGGGGCATGATTCCAAGATTTTCCGGAAGCTGATGGGCTCGAATTCCGGGCGTCTTCGCTGGCGTGAAGTCGGCGAGACCGAGATCATGTGGAATATCCGCCCGGATCATCCGATCCTGCAGGGAATCGGCGAGAAAGTCGTGATTCCGCACGAGGAAACCTACGGCGAACTGTTCCACATTCCGGATCCGGACGAGCTTCTGATGATCAGCTGGTTCTCAGGCGGCGAGGTCTTCCGTTCGGCGATGACCTTCCACCGCGGGGCAGGGCGGATCTTCTACTTCAAGCCCGGCCATGAAACCTATCCGATTTACCATATGCCCGAAGTGCAGAAAATCCTCGTGAACGCTGCAAACTGGGCTTACAACCCGGATGCGCCGAAGATTAAATTCGGTTTCTGTCCGGAGCGGCCGATCGACGAACTGTAAGGAGAAGTGCATGAATATCGTCTGTTTGGATATGGAAGGCGTACTGACGCCCGAAATCTGGATTGCTTTTTCGGAAGCGACGGGCATCCCGGAGCTCAGAAGGACCACCCGCGACGAGCCGGATTACAATAAGCTGATGCATTTCCGCATGGATATCCTGCGGGAACACGGCCTGGGCCTCCGGGAGATCCAGGACGTCATCGCGACAATCGATCCCCTTCCCGGCGCGAAGGAATTCCTGGATGAACTGCGCTCCCTGACACAGGTTATTGTTTTGAGCGATACCTTTGACCAGTTCGCGATGCCGCTCATTAAAAAACTCGGCTATCCGACGCTTTTCTGCAACACACTGATTGTCGGGGAAGACGGGATGATCGAAGGCTTCAAAATGCGCGTCGAAAAATCCAAACTCTCCTCTGTCAAAGCCCTGCAGTCCATCGGTTTCGACACGATTGCGGCCGGCGATAGTTTCAACGACCTTGATATGATCCTTGCGAGCAAAGCCGGCTTCCTGTTCCGTTCG
>CADCPV010000499.1 GCA_902803345.1 uncultured Eubacteriales bacterium
ACCGGCCGCACGGATTGCCTCCTCCTTGGAAACCGGAGCGAGATTCAGCACCACACCTTTCTCATCAATGACCTTCTTTTTAAGAACGCTTTCCGCAACTGCTCCCGCCGGATCAGGAATCGTTTCTTCTTCGGGAATGACCGGTGCATCACCCGTCGTCAGCTGCAGGTACAGATTATCCAGATTCGGGTCCGCGAGGAAATTCCCGATTGTAACCATCTGGGCCTGCGGAGCCGACTTTTTAGCGCGTTCCACCAGGGTTGTCTGGACAACAGCGATATCACAGTCCGCCGGGATGTTGTCAACCGATGTATTGATGACCGTAAGATCCGGCCTGGCCGCCTTCACGCGGTTCCGGAACTTGGTCGCACCCATTGCAGACGATCCCATACCCGCATCGCAGGCAAATACAATCTTCTTAACAGCGGAGATGTCTCTCGTGCCGGCCAGCAGATCAGAGGGAGCCGCCTGTCCCTTGGACTCAGCCTTCATATCAGCCATCTGCTGCTGTGCGTCGTCAAGGCTCTTATCACCGGCCATCCGTACGATGGGGGAGGCTACTAAGAAAGAGATACCTGTCGCAATCGCAACACCGAGAATCGTGAACAGCATCTTGTCCTTCGGCGTCATGGACAGGAAGGCAATAATGGAACCCGGGGAAGCCGGAGCCTTAAGGCCGCAGCCGGTCAGTGTGAACCAGAAGATGGCCGCAATATTTCCCAGGATCGGAGCGATGATCACGATCGGGTTCATCAGGATATACGGGAAGTAGATCTCATGAATACCGCCGAAGAAGTGAATCAGCACTGCACCCGGAGCGGAGTCTTTCGTCATCTTATCCTTGGAGAAGAACCAGTAAGCCAGAAGGACGCCAAGTCCGGGACCCGGATTTGCCTCCAGCATATACATAATGGATTTTCCGGTGACGGCTGCCTGTTCCGCGCCGATCGGCGTGAAGATACCGTGGTTGATCGCGTTGTTGAGGAACAGCACTTTCGCGGGCTCGATGAAGATCGCTGAGAGCGGAAGCAGGCTGTGGTTTACAAGCACTTCCACGCCTGCGGAAAGAACCGCGAGAATCACAGACATGACAGGACCGATGACATAGTAGCCAATGATTGCGGTCACCATTCCCAGAATACCGACAGAGAAGTTGTTAATCAACATCTCAAAACCGGCAGGCATCCGTGTCTCCATGAAGCTGTCAAACTTCTTGATCACCCATCCTGCGAAGGGTCCGATCACCATCGCACCCATCAGCATCGGCTGCCCGTCCGTACCGCCGACACCCGCGATACATCCCATGACTGCGATACCGCCCATGACCATGCCGCGGTATCCGCCGATCAGTTTGCCGCCCGTGCCGCCGATCAGAATCGGAAGCAGATAAAACAGCATGTACGGCTGGATGGAAGCCAGGCCCTCATTGGGAAGCCACCCGTCCGGAATGAACAGAGCGGTAATAAAGCCCCATGCAATAAATGCTCCGATGTTCGGCATGACCATAGCCGATAAAAACTTACCAAAACGTTGCACTCTTTGTTTCATAAAACCCTCCAGATTATAACAGACCCGGATATCCGATTTCGTGCCGCACAATCCCGTAAAACTCTTTATATCCAATATCGGTTCCGGTACCTGAACCGTTATTGTTTACATTTTAAAAATGCATCCACCCTCCGGCGGCGCTTTTCTGCCGCCTGCCTGCGGTTTTGCCAATGATTGATCTGTCAGGATCACTGTTCAGATACACTGAACAGTGACCTTTCTGCTCTTTATTCCTGTTCTGCAAAATTCTGAAGAAGATATTCCTCTGCCTCCGGGCTCCACAGACCCCTGTTGGCATCTACGATGTCCGCCAGTCTGCTGTAGCGGTCATCTCCGAGCTCTTCCCCGGCAGCTCTCAGATCAGTGAGCGCCACCAGAGGCATGGACAGATGTGTGTAAATCAGCTTTTTTCCGCCGGGAATCTTCGGAAGATTCAGCGTCGCGTCTCCGGCTGCGTCAAGACCGCCGATATGCGTGACCATGACTGCCGGATTGATTCTCTTCTCAGCCGTGAGATCCAGGGATTCGATCATGTCAGCTGTATTTCCTCCGGTCGTCCCGATCACGTGCGTCGAATTGTAATGCACATCATAGAAATTGATCTGTCCCATGAAATTCGGATCTGTCGGGCCCGCGAAGAAATTGAGGCAGCCGTCCCTTCCGAGGATTTTGCTGGACTGCTCGATCACCGCTGCCACCGGGGCATAGCAGAGAACGTCGTCATAGCCCTTTCCGTCTGTAAGGCCGCGGAGATAGCCTACCGGATCTTCCATGCCGGCCGTATTGACAAAATACAGATCGATTCCGGTGTCCTTCTTCACCTCTTCCGGCGGGAACAGCTCCGCTGCTCTCGCAAGGCGCTCGTCATTAATATCCGTCACAACAACCATGGAGGGAGTCTGATCTCTGTGGAGTGCGTACGTCAGAGCTCCGAGTCCCATCGGGCCGGCACCC
>CADCPV010000500.1 GCA_902803345.1 uncultured Eubacteriales bacterium
CGCCGGTGAGTTATACGCTTCGTTCGGATCAGGTTCTTTCACGCGGACAGTTTGAAGAAACTGTCTGTCCGCCCGGTACGGTGACGGATTTTGCGGAAAAGATCACTCTGCCCCTGCTGCCGGAAGACGCAAAGGAACCGCAGCGGTTTACGCTGATCATCCGGCTGAACCGGACAGAGCTGGAATACCCGGTCTTTGTGTATCCGCGTGTGCTTCCGCTCTGCCCGATGGAGATTTACGAAACGGATACGCTGAACCAGACGGCGCTTCTGATGCTCCGGGAAGGCGGAAAGGTACTGCTCACGCCTCAGCCAAATGCCGAAGTACTGCCGCAGTCGGTTCACTCCGAGTTTTCGACGGATTTTGTGAGCAGCAGGCTTTATCCGAAGCAGTCCGGGACCATGGGCCGGATCGCAGACCTTGCTCATCCGGTTCTCCGGCGCTTCCTGTCGGAGGAATGGGGCGGTCTGCAGTGGTGGCAGCTCTCTTTGGGACGGGCGGTTGTGCTGCCGAGGCGGATGAAGAGCATTGTCAGCGTCATGGACAGCATTCATACGCTGCGTCCGCTTTCGGAAATGATTGAATTCCGGTGTCTCGAGGGAACGGTTTTCCTGTGCCCGATGGGCCTCAAGAATCATATGGACCGCCCGGAAGTACGCTTCCTGGTGTCTGAGATTTATCATTACATGGAGTCCTATGATTTCTCGCCGTCGCAGGAGCTGAAGCTTTCGGAGCTCCAGGCGATGATTAAACCCTGATGGAGGAGCGATATCTTGGCTGATTACGAAGAAGAATTCGAACAGGAAGATACGAGCCGGGCAGCGGTGCGGCGGCGTCTCATGGAGAGGACGCGGGAAACCGGTGTGAACATGGGCGATCCTGCCTTTTTGGAGCGCGAAAAGCTGAAAAGACGGGACCGGCGGCGGGACATTCTCGTCGGATTCGCACTTATCACGGTGTTTATCCTTTTCGGACTGTTCTATTTCAGAAATTACAGTTATACGACTTATTCCATGGACGCGGAATCCGCGATGGGGGCGCTGCCGCAGACGGTTGTGCGGGAGCTGCAGCACGGAAATGTCATCATCGGCGGCGATACGATCACCTGCATGGAGCGCGGAAAGGTCATCTGGACGACCTCGGTCGAGCTCAAGAAGCCGGTCATAGCGGTGAACGGGGATTTCTTTGCGGTCTGTGATACCGGCGGTTACCACGTCTATGTGTGTGACACGACGGGGATTCTCTGTACGCTCAAGGTATCCCGGGTCATCTACGGGATGGACATCTCTGAGAGCGGTGTTGTCGCAGTCGTGACGGAGTCGGACGACGCAGCCTATATTTCCTGGTTCGACCGCTATGGATCCCGGATCCCGGTAGAGGTCAAGGCGGTGCTCTCGGCGACCGGCATTCCGGTTCATATCTCGATCTCGCCGGACAGCCAGAAACTGATGGTGCTGTATTATTCGACTGCAAACGGCATCGGTGAGAGCCGGATGGTGCTGTACGATTTCGAAAAGGGACGGGAGGATGATTCCTATATCATCGAAAATGACCAGTCCTTTTACGAAAGCGGGACTTATCTTGTCGACGGAAAGTTTCTCGACAACGAGCACTTCTGTGCGGTCGGGACGAATCTTGCGAAGTTCTACAGCTACGACCAGAAGAAAGGGGAAGTCACCGACCAGACATTTGAATACGATGCCGCGGTGCGGTCGGTTCTGTTTACGCCTTCTGCCATGTGCCTTGTGCAGCGGGGAGAGGACGGCAGCGTCTGCCGCGTTCTGGACGAAACGGGCAGTGAGAAGGTGCAGTTCGCGGTGCCGGAAGAGTATCAGCTTGCGGCGGTGAATCGGGAGTCCCTGGCTTTTTTGAACGCGTCGGATCTGACGGTTTTCAATCTTTCCGGCCGGAAGCGTTATGAAGGCACGCTTGTGGATCAGCCGGTTTCCTTTGCTTTCTCCGGGAAGCGGAGCCTGCTCTTTAATACCGGAAGTCTGATAGAAGAAATCACACTAAAATAAAACATAAAGGAGCATTCTATGAAGTCAATCGAAGAAATGTCGGTCAACGCGATCCGCGTCCTTGCAGCCGACGGAATCCAGAAGGCAAAATCCGGACATCCGGGACTGCCGCTTGGCGCAGCTTCTGTGGCGTATGAGCTGTGGGCACATCACATGAATCACAACCCGAAGGACCCGAAGTGGCCGAACCGTGACCGCTTCATCCTTTCCGGCGGACACGGCTCCATGCTGCTGTATTCCCTGTTCCATCTGTTCGGGTACGGTGATCTGCCGCTTTCGGAACTGCAGTCTTTCCGTCAGTTCGGATCGCTGACTCCCGGTCATCCGGAGTACGGCCATACAGTCGGTGTGGAAGCGACGACAGGGCCTCTTGGCGCAGGCATGGGCATGGCAGTCGGCATGGCAATGGCGGAAGCGCATCTGGCGGCTGAATTCAACCGGGAAGGTTTCCCGGTTGTGGATCACTACACCTTCGTTCTCGGCGGAGACGGCTGTATGATGGAGGGCATCAGTTCGGAGGCATTCTCGCTTGCCGGAACGCTTGGGCTTGGAAAACTGATCGTGCTCTATGACTCCAACCGGATCACGATTGAAGGTGCAACGGATATCGCATTCCGCGAGAACGTGCAGAAGCGCATGGAAGCATTCGGTTTCCAGACACTGGAAGTCGAGGACGGAAACGACCTCCAGGCAATCGGAAAGGCGATTGAACTCGCAAAGGCGGAAACCTCAAAGCCCAGCTTCATCACGATTCATACCGAGATCGGCTACGGCTGTCCCGCAAAGCAGGGCACGGCTGCGGCACACGGCGAACCTCTCGGAGAGGACAACATCATTGCGATGAAGGAATTCCTGGAGTGGCCTTCGACGGAGCCTTTCTTCGTGCCGGAGGAAGTCTATGACAACTATAAGGCGATTACGGAAAACCTCGGCAAGGCGGAAGACGAATGGAATAATCTGTTCAAAGCCTACGGCGAAAAGTATCCGGAACTTCTGCTGAAGTGGAATGAGTGGCATGATCGGGATATCATTGCGGAAAAGATTGATACCGATTATTTCTGGCAGACGATTGAAAAGCCGGAAGCAACGAGAAACCTCTCTGGTGCTGTCATCAACCGCGTGAAGGATGTGCTTCCGAACCTCTTCGGCGGTTCTGCAGACCTGGCGCCGTCCAATAAGAGCGATATGAAGGGCATTCCCTTCTTCTCGGCAGAGGACAGAAGCGGCCGGAACATTCACTTCGGCATCCGCGAGTTTGCAATGTCGGCAATCGGAAACGGCATCCTGCTGCATGGCGGCCTCGTTTCCTATATCTCGACCTTCTTCGTCTTCTCGGATTATACGAAGCCGATGGCACGTCTTGCATCCCTGATGAAGCTGCCGCAGATCTATGTGTTTACACATGATTCGATCGGCGTCGGCGAAGACGGCCCGACCCATGAACCGATCGAGCAGGCAGCCATGTTCCGGGCGCTCCCGAACTTCCACCTCTTCCGTCCGGCAGACGCGATGGAAACGAATGCAGCCTGGTTCAGCGCACTCACCAGCAAGGAAACACCGACGGCGCTGGCGCTTTCCCGCCAGAACCTGCCGCAGCTTGAGGGTTCCTCAAGAGAGGCGCTTAAGGGCGGCTACATTCTCCAGGATTCCGAAAAGGATATTCCGGATGCAATCATCATGGCTTCCGGTTCCGAAGTCGCGCTAGCGGTTGAAGCGAAGGCGGCACTGAAGACAGAGGGCATTGACGTCCGCGTCGTTTCCATGCCCTCCATGGATGTATTTGAAGAGCAGGATGCGGAATATAAGGAGAAAGTCCTTCCGAAGGCTGTCCGCGCGCGTGTTGCAGTGGAAGCGCTGATCGGTTTCGGCTGGGAACGCTATACCGGTCTCGACGGAAAGGTGATTTCGATGAACGGCTTCGGTGCTTCGGCTCCGTATTCGAAACTTTTCCCGTATTTCGGCTTCACGGCTGAAAATGTAGTTGCAGAAGTGAAAGCTTTAGTGTAAAATACAGTTCGGGAGCGCGGTGTTCTGCGTCCCCGCTGAGTGAGTTCAATCATATCAATAAAGTAAAGGAGAACCACAAATGTTTGTTAATGCAACAGAAATGATCAACAAGGCACACGAAGGCGGCTATGCGATCGGCGCATTCAACACCAACAACCTCGAGTGGACCAAGTGCATCCTGACGGCTGCCGAGAAGGCACAGGCTCCTGTGATGATCCAGTGCTCGGAAGGCGCTGCGAAGTACATGGGCGGCTTCAAGGTCGTTGCGGATATGGTGAAGGACCTGCACGATGCGATGGGCATTACGGTTCCGGTTGCGCTGCATCTGGACCACGGCACCTTTGACGGCGCACAGAAGTGCATCGAGTGCGGATTCACCTCCGTTATGTTCGACGGCTCTCATTATGATTTTGAAGAGAACGTCGCGAAGAGCAAAGAGATCATCGAGCTTGCGCACAGCAAGGGCATTTCGGTGGAATGCGAAGTCGGCGGCATCGGCGGAACCGAGGACGGCGTTACCTC
>CADCPV010000501.1 GCA_902803345.1 uncultured Eubacteriales bacterium
ACTGCAGAAAGCCCGGCTGAAACAGTACTGACCGATACTTCGGTGTCTTCTGATGAAACCACGGCCGAAGTCACAGAAGTTCCGACGACGGATTTCGCAGCTGAAGAAAGCCCGGAGGAGATATCGGAGGAGACCGTTTCGGAGGCTTCCGAAGAGACTGAAACCTCATCTCCCGCCGTCGTACTTCGCGACCCGGACGCGGTCATCGATACGTCGACCACGCTCTATACCTATGACAAAATGCAGGAGGACCTTCGGTATCTTGCAGCGGTCTACCCGGATCTTGTACAGCTTCATTCCGCCGGAACGACGGAGGATGGGCGGGACCTTTCCTATGTGATCTTCGGCAATCCCGAAGCAGAAAGGCAGATTTATATCTGCGCCGCGACACACGGGAGAGAGTACATGACGCCCCAGCTTGTCATGCGGCAGCTTGCGTTCTATTGTACGGAGTATGAAAGCGGCAGCTATAACGGCGTGCCGTTTTCGGAGATTTTTCAGCGGACCTGTTTTTATGTTGAGCCGATGGTCAATCCGGATGGCGTGACGATTTCACAGCTTGGGGAGGAAGGACTGTTCAGGCAGGATCTTCGGGAAAACCTGCGGAAAATCTTCGAATCGGACCTCACAAACGGGACGGCCGAGACAGCGGATTACGCAGCGTACCTGGTACGCTGGAAAGCAAACGCGCTGGGCATCGACATCAACCGGAACTTTTCTCCGGGCTGGGAGAGCGTACAGGAGCGCGCAGCGCCTTCCAGTACCTTTTACAAAGGAACCGCGCCCGGTTCCGAACGGGAGACCCAGGCGCAGATAGCGATTATTGAGAGCATGTCAAATCCCCTGATGGCAATCAGTTACCATTCCTATGGGGACCTCGTGTACTGGCAGTACGGCCAGCCCGAACCGCTCTGGTCGGAAAATCAGGCGCTCGCACAACATATTTCCAACATGACGGGCCAGTATCTTGCGGGATATTCCAATGAGGCGGGCTTCTCGAACTGGTGCATCATTGAGAAGCAGCTGAAATCGGTCACGGTGGAGACCGGAACCGTTCCTGCGCCGCTGCCGCTTTCGCAGTTTGCGGAACTCTGGGAGGAGCACCGTTATATCTGGGCCATGCTCGCGACGGTGTACTGACCCACTCGGGGACAGGTACCAACCGGGTCAATTTTCTAAAATTGACCCGGTTGGTACCTGTCCCCGAGTGGGTCAGTCGGCGTCGCTGTACTGGTTTACTTCACCGATAATCCGATAGAAGGTGTCAATACTGAAAGGATATGCGGCATTCAGACCGTTTCCGGGAAGACCGGCGGTCCGGATGCCGTGTCTTTGTGCAAGATCCTGTGTGTAATCCTCGAGCCGGATCACACGCGCCCAGGAAACGTCCGCCTCGTACTGTGTCACGAGATACTGAATATCATGGCTGTCAATCCGGACGCCGTCATCGTCTGCAATCAGCCGGACTTTTGCCATGCCGCCAAGCACGCTCATCGTTTCATCCTGCAGGGAAATATAGTTTCCGAGAGAGAAGTAGCAGAGCGACGTATTGCCGTTTTCTGCGGTGATCTTCCGGATCGGCTCCAGGACATGCGGATGCGTTCCGATGATGAGATCCGCGCCGTATTCGGTGAATAATTCCGCCCAGCGGTCCTGGTCTCCGGTTTCCCGGAGGTGGTATTCCTCGCCCCAATGGGGGAAGACGATCGTGAAATCCGCGAATTCCTCCGCAAGCTGCAGATCCCGGGCGATGCGCTCCCGGTCTTCATTTCGCATCATGTCGACAAGATAGGGCTGGTCATAGGGAAATCCGGCGTTAATGCCGTAGCAGTAATTCAGAAGCGCAATCCGGATGCCGTTTTTCACGATAACACGGATCGTACGCTGGCTTTCTTCGTTCTCATGTATGCCGAGCGAATATACTTCCGGATACTTTTTCCAGAATTCAATCGTCCGGAGCATCCCCTCCGTACCCATGTCGCGGACATGATTGGTGGCGTTCAGGATCACATTGAAGCCGGCCCGGACTTCCGCATCTCCGAGCTCGCAGTATACATTGAAATTCGGGTAATTTGAGAGCCCGTATTCATTCCCGCCGAAGGGCACCTCGTTGTTGACGACGGCGATGTCTGCCGCCGAAAGTTCCTCCCGGATCGGGTCGAAACAGAAATCGTAATTCAGCGTACCGTCCGCCTGAAAAGCGAGCCCGCTGACACCGGGATGCATCAGCATATCGCCGACCGCGATGATGGTCAGCTTCGCGGGACCGTCCTCTTCCGTGCTTTCTGCCTCCTCGGCAGCACTTTCCTGCCTTTTTGCCTCTTCAAGTGAAGCCTGTTCGGCCTCAGAACGGCTGATTTCTTCGGGACTCCGTTCATCGGACTCGTCCACGATGGAATCCGGTTCACGTCGGAACAGTTTCTCCGGGACAGAAGCTTCTGTGGTTTCCGGTTCCATAGAAGTTTCTTCGGGAACCACTGCAACCGTTTCCGCTGCTGCGATACGGGCAGGGAACAGAGAATTCTGTATCGCCGGAACAGAGGAGAGCGCAGCCGGAATGAGTCCCCACAGCACCGAGAGGATGACTGCCGGGATGAAAAGTGCGGCTTTCGGACGCTGTTCCGAAAGAACAAGCGCAAGCAGGACGCCGATACCGCCGCCGATCAATGAAACGAAGACACACAGGAGGGGGTTTACAGACTCTTCAGGAGCTTTGCGGCTCCGGATCCGCACGAGAAGCAGGGAAAGTACATTGATCAGAATCATGTAAAGGATAAAAACAGGCAGGATGATGGGATTCGTACACAGTTCCTCCTTTTCTGGGACTTTCCCGGTATTGTAGCATTTCCGCCGATCATGCGTCAAGAGGAGCGGGACCTAAAATCAAACTGTTTCACTGTAAATGTTAAGATTATATTACAAAAACGTTGCATTGTGTAAAGAAGTGTGCTATAATAATTCACAACTATCGACTTTCGGGTCAAATATGAGAGGAAAGGAGCCCCTGTGATGTCAAAAAAACTGCTGCAAGCCACCGTAATCATACTCATCATCTGCCTGATTTCCGGCTGCGCGACGGACAGATCCGCGGGGGAAACCGATACAAAAGAGGAAACCGAAGCCCGGCAGGAAACAAGCGCCGCAGAAACCCTTCCGGATGAAACCGGCGGCGCGGGCGGAGAGTCCTATGCGGAAATCGTCTCAGAGAGTGCTTCAGAGCAGGAACTGACGGAGACGGAAGAAACGGAAACTGAGGAAACGACAGAGGAAGAGACGAAGTCCCCGAATATCGGGAAGATGGCGCTGGCTTCCGTGGAAGCCTATGTCAATGTGCGTCAGGGCCCGGGTGTAGATTATGACGTCGTCGGCAAGATCTATAACGACTGTGCGGCCTATATCATTGACGAGATGGAGGAAGAGGACGGTTCCTGGTTCCTGATTTCATCCGGACAGGTTATCGGCTACATCAAGTCCGAGTTTTTCCTGGTCGGGGAAGAAGCGGACGTGAAGCTTGAAGAAGTCGGTGTGAAGACCGGCATCGTAATGGAGGATTATCTCCGGGTGCGCTCGGAGCCGGATCTTTCCAATCCTGACAATGTGTTTACCTTCTACGAGAAGGGCACAAAGGTCTATATCGAGGAACTGACCGAAGACGGATGGGCCAAAATCAAATCCGACGATGCGAGTTCCGGTTTTGTCTACGCGGAATGCCTGGACCTTCGGACCGAATTCCGGACAGCGATTACGCTGAAAGAAGAAGCGGATGAAATCGCACGGCGGGAGGCGGCGGAAGAAGCCGCACGGCGCGCGCAGGAGGAATACGAAGCTGCGCTTGCCGCCGAGGAAGCAGCCCGTGAGCGTGCCCGTGCAGCCCAGGAAGAAGCAAACCGTCAGGCACAGGAGTCCGGACAGGAAGCGGCTGCAGAAGCAGCCCGTGCCGCAGCGGAAGCTGCCCAGGCGGAGGCGGCAGCAGTCGATGACCAGGCTGCAGCCCAGCGGAATGCCGTCGTTGCCTACGCGCTCCAGTTTGTCGGGAATCCCTATGTCCACGGCGGACGGAGCCTCATAACAGGCACTGACTGCTCCGGATTCACGCACCTTGTTTACGAAAACTTCGGCTACTGGCTCGACTATACGCCGGCCGGACAATCCAACCAGGGTGTACCGGTTGACCTTTCGGCGCTTCAGCCCGGCGACCTTCTGTTCTACTCCAACAGCCAGAAATACCTCGGCCACGTCGCCATGTATATTGGAAACGGCCAGATTGTACATGCGGGTACCGTCGAAACCGGCATCATTGTCGGCTCGGCTTACTACCGCGATCCGCTTTTCGCGCGGAGAATCATTCCCTGATACAATAAAAGACGATAAGAACTGCCCGGATGCGATCTCAAAAAGACCGTACCGGGCAGTTTTAGCTTGCCCTAATACGCCGGAAAATCGTATTTACGCAGCGGGGAAAAACTGCTATAATGAGCGGAAAGCCGGGGCCGCGCGGACTGAAACAGGGCGGAGAAAGGGTAAAATTATGTTGGATGTATCACATGTAACGAAGAAATACGGGAAAACACTGGCGGTCAACGACCTGTCTTTTCATCTGAATCCGGGCGAAGTGACGGTGCTTTTAGGGCCGAACGGGGCCGGAAAAAGTACGCTTATGAAGTCTGTAATCGGTTTTCTGAAGTATCAGGGCGAGATCACGGTGGCCGGTTATCCCAATAAATCGGTGGAAGCGCGGCGGATCCTCGGATATATTCCGGAAATGCCGACGCTGTATCCGAACCTGACGGTGTCGGAGCATATGGAATTTCTGGCGCGCGCTTACCGGATGAAGGACTACAAAGCCCGGGCGGAAATGCTTTTGGAGCGCTTTGAACTGACGGACAAGCGGAAGAAATTCGGGGATGAGCTCAGTAAAGGTATGCAGCAGAAGCTGAACCTGTGCCTCGGTCTTCTGCCGGATCCGCAGATGCTGATGCTGGATGAGCCGATGATCGGTCTCGATCCGCATGCGATCAAGGAGCTGAAAAGTGTTTTTGAGGAAATTCATGACAACGGAAAAACCCTGCTGATTTCTACGCACATCATCGACAGCGTGGACATGCTCTGGGACCGGACACTGGTACTGCAGAACGGCGTGCTCCGGGCAAATGTGAAGAGAGAGGAACTTTCTGCAAGCGGGAAAACGCTGGAGGAGCTGTTCTTTGAAGTGACAGAAGGGCTGAGTCAGGAGCATATGCGGGAGGATACGGTTTCCGAAGAAGAGCTGAATAAGGAACCCGAGAAAAAGAAATCCGGGCTGTTCGGGAGGAGATAAACATGAGGCTGTTTCTTTATTACGCGGCTCATACCTTCAAAAATCAGCTGAAAAAGATCTTCAAGTCCTGGGTCCTGATCTTCATTCTGGCCTGCGCGCTCGTGGGCGGGCTTATCGGCTTTACAGCAGCGAAGATCGGAAGCATGGTGCAGGACCGGAACCAGGAGGTTTCGGAGCAGGCACCTGAGGAGGAAATCCCTGTTGAGGCAGAAGCGGATGCTTCTGAAGAAGCAGAAGAGGATGACGGGATGATTCACTTTATGTTCGGATTCAACCTGGAGGGTGTCTCGAAGA
>CADCPV010000502.1 GCA_902803345.1 uncultured Eubacteriales bacterium
GATTTATCCCACAGCTGTGATGCTGACACTGACAGGAGGATTCCTGGACGCATATACCTATTTTGTCAGAGGCAAGGTATTCGCCAATGCCCAGACCGGCAACATCATCAAACTGGGAATTGCCCTGGCGCAGGGGAATCACGAAAAGATCATCGACTTTCTGATGCCAATCACAGCTTTCTGTATCGGTATCCTGGTTGTATTGATGATCGAGCATATCTTCAAAAAGAAAAACATTCGGTATATCCACCGGGCAGTGCTGGTCATAGAAATCATTTCTCTGCTGGTCACAGCATTTCTGCCGGATGGGGAAGTCACGAATGTCATATGCAATATCATTGTTTCCTTTGTCTGCGCCATGCAGATGGAAGCCTTCAAGACATTCCTCGGACAGGCAATCGCCACAACCGTATCGACCGGCAACCTGCGCAAGTTTATCGAATACCTGTTCAAGGCAATCATTGGCAAGCAGAAAGAAGACAGGACAACAGCCCTGCAGTATCTTCTGATCGTGATCCTGTTTATTGCCGGCGTTGTCATCGGAACTCTCAGTGCCGAAGTATTGAATATCAAAGCTTCACTGATTCCCGCATTCCTGCTGTGCGTTACCTACATTATTATTGCTGTACGCTACCGTGCGATTCTCAAAGCGGAAAGAGAAAACAATTGAGAAAATACACCTGTTTCGAACTTCGGTAAATGGGCAAAAGACTATTTACAGGATTGTAAAACGATTCACCTACCGGAGGGCGTTAGTTTCAGGTTAGTGACAGGAGGTATTATAGATACTAATAAAAAACATACACAATACCACAGTCCAGATAGTGAGGTTTCAGAGATTGACAGGTGATGATTATTCTGCTGTTTCATTCGCAAAAAACTGACACCTTCCTGCAACTAGGCAGTATGCATTAACTGTACATTATCGTTCGGATTCAACCACAGCCATTTTGACAATCTACCCGGAAGAGTGGAGAAAGGCTATGATTTATGAAGTTCGTATCTGTAGGGGTGAATACGGAGGATGTGTGCCGGTCGTTTCCAACAATGAATGCATCGTCATCAATGTTTTTTGATAATCTGAATGGCTGTATCTGCTATCTCAGAAAAGAAAAAACGGATATCGTATTTGTGAGTGAAGATTATGACTGGAATGAAAAGAAGGAATTCGCACTGAAGCTGTTGGAAATCAGTCCTTCGACGGTAATACTGGATGTCAACAAAAATGCTGATGATATTGTGCTGATAAAACCGGTATTGAAAGAGAATCTGGATGATACGCTGTTACTGCTGAATTCGGGAAGTAAAAAAGAACATAAAAACATATACATACGAACATTCGGCAGATTTACAGTGCTTAAAGACAAACGACCTGTTTTTCTAAGCGGCAAAGCCAAAGAAATCCTGGCTTTGCTTGTGACCAGAAGAGGCAAGGAAGTCAGCAATGAAGAGATCTATTCAACCATATGGGAAGAGCGTCCATACAGCAACCGGAACATGGTCGTTTACTACAATGCTTTAAGAAGACTGAAACAGTCATTAAAAAAGCAGGGAATGGAAAAGCTGCTGATATCCGCGAAACATGGTCAGATGATCAACACGGAACTGTTTGACTGTGACTACTATGACTGGCTGGCGGGTAAAAGTAATGCTGAAACGAAATTCGAAGAAGAATTTCTTTCTGAATATACCTGGGGAGAATTTATTCTCAGTGATATGATCAGCAGAATCCACAAATAGCGGTCGTATTGTGAAAGGTTTAACTGTTTGACTGATAAACTGCTGATAAATTCTTGTCTATGATGCGAAGTATTCGGTATTAATAACATTTCGAAAACAGCAGACTGAAGCATGAAAAAGAACGGAAAGCAGTTATAGCAGACTATTTGGTCTGTCGATAACAATAAAGGTGAATTACATACAATCCCCCATATGATGTAATTCGCCTTTTTAACTGCATTAATCTGCCGTTACAGAAAACTGCTGCCAAACATTATATATTCAGCAGCGGTTTTCTGATCCTGTATTGAAATGTCTGCAAAAAAAAAGAACAGACTGAACTGTTCCAGAAGGCGTCCCCGGCGGGATTCGAACCCACGACCTTCCGCTTAGGAGGCGGACGCTCTATCCAGCTGAGCTACGGGGACACGTGACACTGCATTATTATACACAATCCGCATCGAATAATAAATGTCATGAAAAAATGAATTGTTATAC
>CADCPV010000503.1 GCA_902803345.1 uncultured Eubacteriales bacterium
CCGACCTGTCCTGGCAGGGCGGGGGACCGGTCTCGTCGGGGATGGTCGCGGCAGCACGCCTTGGCGCAAAATGCACCTTATCCGGAACGGTCGGTTCGGACAACTACGGTAAGATGCAGTACAACGACTTTGTACGCCACGGCATCAATGTCTCGAATTTCCTTATCCGGGAGGGAAAAACCACCTCCCTCGATGTGGTAGTGGCGGAGAAAAAGTCCATGACGCGTACCTTCCTCTTCCACTCGGGAGACGCGGAAATGCTGACGGCGGATGAGGTGGACTGGGAGCTTCTGAAGCAGTCGAAGCTTCTGTTCATCTCGGGTTGGCGCGGGCTCGCGCTGGAGGCGGCCAAAGTCGCGCGGGAGAACGGCATCGAAGTTTTGATCGACTGCGGCGGATTCTTTGACGGCATTTACGAGGTGATTCCGCTGATCGATTACTTCATCGCTTCGGAATTCTGCTTTGACGGAATGTTTCCGGGCGCGAAGGAAAAGGGCCTTGAGAATCTGGAGGAAGAATGCAGGAAAGTCCGCGAAATGGGTCCGAAGGCGGTACTCTTTACCTTCGGCGAACGCGGCCTTGTAGGCCTTGACGACGACGGCTTCTTTACGCTTCCCGCGTTCAAGGTGGACGTCATCGATACGGTCGGCGCGGGCGACATCTTCCACGGCGCCTTCGCCGCGATGGTCACGATGGGCAAATCCGTCCGCGACTGCGCGCTGTATTCGAGTGCCACGTCGGCGATCAAATGCACCAGGATCGGCGGACGCGCAGGCATCCCGACGATGGATGTGCTGGAGAAATTCATAAAGACCGGAGAAATCGACTACTCGGAGATCGACAAACGGGTGGAATTCTACCGGAAGGGGAATGAAAATCTGGTTTATTAATGATACGGATCAGGCCTTTTGGGGAGGCGGATCTCCCGGTGATTCAGAATATCAGTCCGGATATGGCGGAGGAGCTTCGGAATTTTCCGAATGTGCTTCTTCGGACTGCGGTCGTGGCGGAAGAGGCTTCGGGGGGCCGAAAGGGCGGCGCTTTGAAGCTTCTTGGTGCCGCGTATCTTACGGCGGCACCGAGCTTTTTGCACCCGGAATTCGGCGACGGACGCTGTTTTTTAAGGGCAAATTTTCAGGCGCTTCCCGGGACTGAGCAGGAGATCGAAGTCTCGGAGCTTCTGCTTCGCTCCCTGCAGAAATCCCTGCGGAAGCTTCAGGAAAAGGATCCTTCGCACCGGATCATCCTGCAGCTCTTTTCGGATGCCCGAAAGCTTGCCTATACGGAATTCCTGATGGACTGCGGTTTCTTTCCGCGGTACCTGATGCAGGCGATGGAGCGGGAGCTCGAAGGTCCGTTTGAAGGATTCCCCCTGCAGGGGAGCCTGGATTTCGGGGAATCCTTGCAGGCGTCGGGAAAGCTGTCGTCGGATCGGACGGATGAGGCAGCGCTGTCTCTCACCCTCCACACCGATCCGGATGAACACGCTTATTTCGAAAAGCATTCTGCCGCCTTTTCGGAAGCTTTCGGCGGGATGCCGGAAAGCACGGAGGAACTTTCGTATCAGATGCGTCACGGTGCGAAGGTGTGGGCGGTCATGGATGGCGAAAAGCTGGCTGCAGCGGTGACAGCGATTCCGGCGGACAGCGAAACGGTCATGACAGAAAAAGTCTTCTGCCGGAAGGAATACCGGCGGCGGGGAATTACGGAAGCCATGCTGAGGACTGTTCTTCGGAACCTTCGGGACGAAGGATACAAAAAAGCCCGGCTGACGCTGTTTTCCGATAATCTGCCCGCCTGGAACCTTTACCGGAAGCTCGGGTATGAGCTTTCGGAGAATATTATTGAATTCCATTATGAAGTGAACCCCGTGCTGCGGGGATATTAGGAGCGCCTTATGATTCTTTTCTTTATCCGTCACGGCGATCCGATTTATGATCCGGATTCGCTGACTCCTCTCGGACACCGGCAGGCGGAGGCGATCGGAAGACGCCTTGCCCGATACGGGCTCGATGAAATCTACGTTTCCAGTTCCGCCCGGGCGATCGAGACCTCGATTCCGACGCGGGAGCTTTTGAAAATGGATGCGACGGTCCTGGACTGGACGAATGAATCGCACGCCTGGAGACAGATGTCGCTCATGACGGAGGACGGACGCCGGGTCTGGGGATTCACACGCCCGGACATCCGGGAACTGTTTACATCGAAGGAAATACGGGCGCTCGGTGAAAAGTGGTATACGCATCCGTACCTTCAGGATACAACGCTCCCCGAGGGGTATCTGAGGATTAAAAACCATACGCGGGAGTTTCTCGCGTCCCAGGGTTATGTCTGGGACGAGGAGAAGGGTCAGTACAGGAATGAAGTGCAAAACGACAAGCGGATCGCGCTCTTCGCGCATCACGGTTTCGGCGTGACTTTTCTTTCTTCGGTGCTGGATATTCCCTATCCGCAGACTTCGCTGAAATTCAATTTCAGTCATTCGGGGATGACGGTGATTGATTTCAGCAGTGAAGACGGCTATGCAATCCCGCAGATTCTGACCCTCGCAAATGACGGGCATCTTCTCGCGGACGGCCTGCCGACGAAGTACAATAATTATCTATATTTTTAAGGATCTGATATTTTGAAACGTTTTCTCGAAAAGCACGGGATATTTTACGGCTGGGCGATCGTCATCTATGCGCTTGTGATCATGGCGGTCTGCTTTGGAATCGCGCATAACTGCTTTACCCTGTATATTATTCCGGTGACGGAACACTTCGGCTGGCAGCGGAAATCCTTCAGCTTCGGCCTGACGCTGATGTACGTCATGCAGATGGCGGGCTCGGTTCTCTCCGGGCGGATTTATCGGAAAATCCCGGTCCTTCGGATCATGAAAATCGCGGTGTTCGTCCAGCCGGCGGCCTATTTCCTGCTGTCGTTTGCCGGGAACCTGCCGGTTTTCTACCTGCTTTTTCTCCTGGTCGGCGCCTGCTGTCCTTTCCTCGGATTCCAGGCTTTTACCGTGATCATTGCGAACTGGTTTGAAGAGAAACGCGGGCTTGCGACCGGAATTGCTTTTATGGGATCAGGCTTAGGCGGCATGATTTTCAATGCGCTC
>CADCPV010000504.1 GCA_902803345.1 uncultured Eubacteriales bacterium
ATTCTTCATCGGATATCGGCTATCTGGTTTTTTGTTGCCAATATGTTGCCACGGCAGGATCATCATGTCTCTGCTGGTCTACCTTATGGATCCTCGACAAATAGCACATTTAGCTGTCAATCTTTTTTATGCAGTGATCATCAGGTGTCGTTTTGTCAGTCGTAAGATCAGTATTATGAGAAGCGGAATCAAGATAAACATTCCGATCAGGCTCGGCAGGGGAAAACTGAGTCCGACCTGCGGAATCTGCGGTGAAACCGACAGACCGTTTTCCGGCCCGAAGATGATCATATCACTGGAAATCTTCCCCAGGAAATAGCTTCCAACTCTGTACAGAGCACCACCGGCAAAGGAGAATAAGATAAACCATTTGATCTGATGAATCCGGAATGGGTAGAGACCCGAGATCATCAAAAGCGCTTCCTCCTGCAGAACTGCAAAGAAAATCGAGCAGGCGATAAGCAGGAAAAGCAGAACGCCGGCTCCGGCGCTCATCGCACGGATAACGGCCGATAGTTGTCCCCGGGAAATCAGCATTGCACCGACGCCTACGATCGTGCTTGTCAGAGAAAAGATTGCGGCAGTCAGTAACCGTACCCCTGCCTGCTTTACTGAGGACAAAGGAACGGAAAGCAGAAACGCGGCTTCTTTTGAAAACATCGTCCGATAGAAACGGTAGGCCAGAATCGCGACAGGACCAAGGACGAGAGCCGAAATCAGTAAAGCCTCAGTAGGATTGATGGCGGAAAGCCCGGTTACTGCGGCAATTCCGGATAAAATCAGTATAGCTGCGTAAAGGACGCCGAAAGGAAGCGCAGAACGCCGGAGTTCATATTTTAAGCATTTCGCAAACATCAGAACACCTCCTTTGAAAGCTCGCGGATATTCTTTCCATAGCGGGCTCTGAGCGCGTCCGCCTCTTCATTCATGACTGTCTGGCCTTCGCGAATAATGACGATCCGGTCAAAAACTGATTCGGTATCCGTGATTTCGTGAGTCGAGATCAGAAAAGTTTTGTCGGGAGCAGCCTGAGAAAGCAGCACTTCCTTCATTTCCTCCCTGGTTTTAATATCGATGCCGCCGAACGGTTCATCAAGGAGGTACAGCTTTGCCGATCTTGACAGATACAGGATGAACACCGCAAGCGCCCTGCGGCCTTTTGACAGCGTTGTGATATGTGAGGATAAATCCAGGTGAAACTCCCGGAACAGTTCTTCCGCCAGGTTGCTCCTGTATGCCGGGAAGAGCTCGGAATATACGCGGATCGCAGTACCGATGCTCATGCCGTCTTCGACAAAGGGATCTGCGGGCATGAAGCATATTTTCCGCTTTGCCTGCCAAAGATCAGATTCTCCGTCAATTTCTACAGATCCTTTCCACTGCATCAGCAAGCCCGACAGCACACGCATCAATGTGGTTTTCCCGCTTCCGTTTGCGCCAAGAAGTCCGACGATCTCACCGCCGGAGAGGGAAAGATTCAGGCTCCGAAGCGCCTCTGTTTTCCCGTAATTCAGTGTCAGGCTGCTGATTTTGATGATTTCATCTGCCATAATTCATCATCTCCTTTTCCAATGCGTTATGGATTTCCTGCTGAGTGTAGCCGTGCTGGAAAAGGTCCTGAAGGAGTGTGCGCACATTTGTCCGCAGAATATCTTCCCGCAGGGTTCGGATCAGCGTTTCATCCGATGTAACATATTTACCGTTTGTCCGTTCTGTGTAAATCAGCCTTTCGTCCTCGAGGATCTGAAGTGCACGCTGAATAGTGTTCGGCGTTACCTGATACTGCAGCGCAAGCTCACGGATCGACGGCAATTTTGTCCCCGGCTCATGGATTTCCGCCACTATTTTTTTCTTCAGGATTGTTACGATCTGCTGATAAAGCGGAATGTTAGGATCAAAAACTTCCATGGGATTGTCCTTTCCATAACTGTATCACTTAATTGATACAGTGATACAATAGCACGGTTCAAAACAAATGTCAAGCAGAACACTGAAATTATGAGTTTATCCTTGACAGTTGCTTCTTCTTGCACAAAAAGAGAGAGCCGGCTGATTTACTTGAAATCAAACAGCTCTCTTTTTATTTTACTCTATAATGTTGCCAAAGTGTTGCCACAGGGGAATCTCGATATCAAAAAACCCTTATTTTATGCGGAACACAGAGATTTGAA
>CADCPV010000505.1 GCA_902803345.1 uncultured Eubacteriales bacterium
AACATGAAGAAAGCGATTTTGGCAACAAAGGTCGGCATGACCCAGGTCTTCGATGAGACCGGTATGCTGATCCCGGTAACGGTCCTTGCGGCAGGTCCCTGTGTCGTAACACAGGTCAAGACAGAAGAGAAGGACGGTTACAAGGCAGTACAGGTAGGTTTCTCTGACATCCGCGAGAAACTGCTGAACAAGCCCGTCAAGGGACAGTTCGACAAGGCAGGCGCTCCTTACAAGAGGTACATCCGCGAGTTCCGTTTCGAGAACGCGGAAGAGTACAGTGTCAAGGACGAGATCAAAGCCGATATCTTCGCTGCAGGCGATAAGATCGACGTGACCGCGGTTTCCAAGGGCAAAGGCTACCAGGGTGCGATCAAGAGATACGGCCAGCACAGAGGCCCCATGGCTCACGGTTCCAAGTTCCACCGTCATCAGGGCTCCAATGGCGCGGCTACCAGCCCCGGACGTGTTCTGAAGGGCAAGGGAATGCCCGGCCATATGGGACATGTGCAGGTTACCATCCAGAACCTTGAAGTTGTGCGCGTTGACGCTGCAGAGAATCTGATCCTCGTAAAGGGTGCCGTACCCGGCGCGAAGAAGTCTCTGATCACGGTCCGCGAGGCTGTCAAGGTGAAGAGATAACCGGCGGAACGAAAGGAGGAAGCACAGATGGCAAACGTATCTGTTTATAATATGCAGGGTGCTCAGGTCGGCACGATGGAGCTGAACGATGCCGTATTCGGTGTTGAAGTCAACGAACATCTGATCAAGATGGCAGTTGTGGCTCATCTGGCCGCGAAGCGCCAGGGCACACAGAAGGCGAAGACCCGCGCGGAAGTTTCCGGCGGCGGCATCAAGCCCTGGAGACAGAAGGGCACCGGCCATGCGAGACAGGGCTCCACAAGAGCTCCTCAGTGGACGCACGGCGGTGTGGTATTCGCACCGGTCCCCAGAGACTATACCTTCAAACTGAACAAGAAGGAAAAACAGCAGGCGCTCCTTGGCGCGCTGAGTTCCAGAGTACAGGAAAACAAGCTGTTCGTTCTTGACGAGCTGAAGATGGATGAGATCAAGACGAAGAAATTCGCGGGCATCCTGAAGGGCCTGAACCTGGAGAAGGCACTGGTGGTTACGGACACGGACGACAAGAACGTGATCCTTTCCGCAAGGAACATCCCCGGAGTCAAGACCGCCGGCACCAACAGCATCAACGTATACGACATCCTGAAGTACGACGCGTTCGTTACCACAAAGGCTGCCGTACAGGCGATCGAGGAGGTATATGCATAATGGCTAACGTACAGTATTATGATGTGATCCTGAAGCCCGTCGTAACGGAGAAATCCATGGACGGCATGGGCGACAAGAAATATACGTTCCTTGTTCATCCGGACGCAAATAAGACCATGATCGCGGAAGCGGTCGAAAAATTATTCCCCGGCACAAAGGTGAAGAAAGTCAACACCCTGAATCAGGACGGCAAGAATAAGCGCCGCGGCCTGGTGGTCGGGAAGACAGCGAAGACCAAGAAGGCCATTGTCCAGCTGACAGAGGACTCCAAGGAGATCGAGATCTTCAGCGGCCTGTAATACACGGGAGCTTCGCGCATATGCACAGAGAAGTGCGATAATAAACATGAAGGAGAAACACTATGGGCATCAAAAAGTATAACCCCTATACACCGTCCAGACGGCAGATGACCGGCAGCGATTTCAAGGAGATCACAAAGGATTCTCCGGAAAAGTCCCTCACCGTATCTCTGAAGAAGAACGCCGGACGCAACAATCAGGGTAAGATCACTGTCCGTCATCATGGCGGCGGTTCCAGAAGAAAATACAGGGTCATCGATTTCAAGCGCAGCCGTGACGGTATCCCCGCAAAGGTCGCCAGCATCGAATATGATCCGAACAGAACAGCGAATATCGCGCTGATCGTTTACGCGGACGGCGTCAAGTCCTACATCCTGGCTCCTGAAGGCCTGACGGTAGGCATGACGGTGCTCTCCGGCGAGCAGGCGGAAGCGCGGGTCGGCAACTGCCTTCCCCTTTCCCTGATCCCGATCGGCGCGCAGATCCACAATATCGAGCTGTATCCCGGCGCAGGCGCGAAGTTCGTCCGTTCCGCAGGTGTGGCAGCTCAGTTAATGGCAAAGGAAGGCAAGTATGCCACCCTGCGTCTTCCCTCTGGTGAAATGAGACTGGTCCCCATCAGCTGCCGCGCCACCATCGGTGTTGTAGGCAACGGAGACCACAGCCTGATCAACTATGGTAATGCCGGACGCAAGCGCCATATGGGCATCCGCCCGACAGTCCGCGGTTCCGTTATGAACCCGAACGACCATCCGCACGGCGGTGGTGAAGGCAGAGCACCCATCGGCCGTCCGGGCCCGAGCACACCGTGGGGCAAGCCCGCGCTCGGCCTGAAGACGCGCGCGAAAAAGAAGGCGTCCAATAAGCTGATCATCCGCCGCAAGAACGGCAGAGCGTTAAGCAAGTGATAAGGAAAGGGAGGAGAAAACATGGCACGTTCGTTAAAAAAAGGACCGTTTGCTGATGCAAGCTTAATGAAGAAAGTGGAAGCCATGAACGCATCCGGCCAGAAGTCCGCCATTAAGACCTGGTCCCGCCGTTCCACCATTTTCCCGTCATTTGTCGGTCTGACTTTCGCGGTACATG
>CADCPV010000506.1 GCA_902803345.1 uncultured Eubacteriales bacterium
AAACTTCCGCGACCTCGGCGGCATGACCGGCGCTGACGGGCGGAAGATTAAGCCCGGCATGATTATCCGCGGCGGAAACCTGCACGGGGCGAGCGAAAAGGATATCGAAAAGCTTTCCGAAATGCTTGATCTGATTGTGGATTTTCGGACGGAAGGCGAAATCGCAGAGCAGCCGGACCCGGAGATTCCCGGGGTGGAATACTGGCATCTGCCGGTGCTTGCGACGCTGACAGAGGGCGTGAGCCGCGAAAAGGAAGCGGACAAAAACTCTTTCCAGAAATTCATGATGGATCCTCAGGGCGCGGAAGATTACATGAAAAAGACCTACGCCCATATGGCGGTCAGTGAATTCGCACTTTCGCAGCAGAAGCTGCTCCTGGAGCGCCTGCTGAATCCGGGCAGGAAGGCCGTTCTGTTCCACTGTACGGCCGGGAAGGACCGCACCGGCGGATTTGCGTCGATTTTTGAAGCCATCCTCGGTGTTGACAAGGATGACATCTTAGAGGATTATCTTTTGACAAACGAGGCCAGCAAAGAAAACATCGACCGGATGATTGCGCATATCACCGGCAGACCCGGATTGGACAAAGAGCGCGTGATTCCGGCGCTTCAGGCCATGTTCGGCGCGCGCGAATCCTATTTCAACGCTTTCATGGAGGAAGCGGAGCGCGTATACGGGAGCCTGGACGGATTCATGGAAAAAGCGCTCGGTATCGGAGAGGAAGAGAAGAACCGTTTCCGCAAGCTGTATCTGGAACCATAACAGTCTGAAAGACCGGATGTCTCTTTCGAGGATGCAGATCATGAGAAAGACCGTTTTCGTTCATGGAATTTTCGGATGGGGAGAATCAGACTCTCTCTGGAAGATCATGCCCTACTGGGGACTTGCGGGCGGGGACCTGATGGCCTACCTTCGCAGCGAAGGGTACGACACGACAGCGGCTTCGGTCGGACCGATCTCAAGCGCATGGGACCGTGCCTGTGAACTGTATGCGCAGCTGACAGGTACGAGGACGGATTACGGTGCCGCGCATGCTGCCCGCTACCGTCATGCACGTTTCGGACGGACTTATGAGAAACCTCTGGCACCGGATTGGTCCGAAGAAAATCCGATCGACCTTGTCGGACACAGTTTTGGAGGTACGACGATCCGACTTCTTGTGGATCTTCTTTTTGAAGGATCAAAGGAAGAGCAGGAGGCTTCCTGCGAAGATATTTCCCCGCTCTTTACAGGCGGGAAGGGCGCCCTCGTGAAAACTGTCTGCTGCATTTCAAGTCCGCACAGGGGCTCAACGCTGTATGAAGCATGGCCCGGTTTTGCCCGTTCCCTTGAATGGTTCGGGCTGACTGCATCCAGGATGCTGGGCATTTCGAATCTGCGCGGGATCTACGATTTCAAGCTGGATCAGTTTGGGTTTTCAAAAGGGAAGGATGAACGCCTGAGTGATTCCATCCGGCGGATCAGTACACTGGAACCGACGGAAGGCGACTGGGCGGCAGACGACCTTTCGGTGGACAGCGCGCTTTCAGAAGAACACAGGATCCGGATGGTCCCCGGCATTCGGTATCTGTCTGTCCCCGGGGAATGCACAAAAAAGAAGCGAAACTCGGAGGAACAAAAGCCTCTCTCTAAAATGACGCCCGAGCTTCGCCCGACATCCGTTTCAATGGGACGCTGCATTCATAAGAAAACGGCGGGCGGGTATATATTGGATGTATCCTGGGCTGAAAACGACGGCTTTGTCAATACGGTTTCCGCGAGATATCCGATGGGCGATCCCTTTCAGAAGATCAGGATCGGAGATGAGATTCTGCCGGATGTCTGGAATGTGCTGCCGGACCAGCAAATGGATCATTTTCAGGCCCAGGGCGCCGCGAATCCGTTTGAGAAAAAGAAAAACCGGAGACTTTACCTGGAACTGATGCAGATGATTTCACGCGGATCAGGCATATCAGCCTGCCGCAGAAACCAATGATAAAAAAATAAGGAGAGTGTGAAAATGCCAGAACAGAAGAAAACATTTACCGGCCTGAGCCAGTACAAAATCGCTTTCTGCTATGAACTTGCGGGAAAGAAGTTCCATATCGTCATGGATAACGGGACGGAGTACCTGATGGACTTTACGGATGAGTCGACGGTGCTGATCGCGGAAGAGGGGAAACAGGCAGTCTATGAGAACTACGAGTGCCTGAAGGGCGATGACCGGACCTATCTCGTGCGCTGGGCGCCGAAGAAGCACGAAGGAAAAATAAACCGTGCGCTGGTTCTTGACCTCCGGCAGAACCTGGTGACGTATGTGAACTTTGAAACCGGCTATGATCCGGAGTATCCGCGCCTGATCCGCGTGATCCCGTATTTCGGTGCGATAAAGGTGCCGGGAGAGCCGCTTCCCACGATCCGCCATCACCTGAGTGCGCGGATGGCCGGCAGGCACATCAAGTGGCACTATACGCCGGGCATGAACCTGCAGCATATCTATTATTCGCCGATCGCGGTACGCGCAAGCTCCGGCCCGGAGCAGACCTACGAAGAGGCAATGCGTTCACGGCTGGAGAAGCAGTTTGCATCCGATGATCCGGAAGTTGTAAGACAGGCCGAAGAAACTTTTGCACGGATGATGAAGCGGCAGGAATGGTATCCCTTCTACGAGGAACCGTGCTTCCACATCTGGATCAGTGAAGGCATGAACCTGTTCTGCTTCATTGAGGAGAACATGATCCGAAGATCCCCTTCAAAATCCGACGGCGGCGGCGGAATTCTGCTGCTGCAGGACATTGACCGCTGTGTGGATGTGGGCCTCAGCTTCAATGCAGATGAATTCTATATGGTTTCAGCTTTCGGCGTCGAGAATGATATCGAGGATCCGCTGGATACGGCAGAATCTCCCTATGACTGGAGTGTCCTGACCTGCATGCCTTCCATCCGCTGGGAAATTCCGGAGGAGTAAAGAGAAAGTGACCCATTCGGGGACAGGTACCAGGTGGGTCAATTATTTCGGCAATTGACCCACCTGGTACCTGTCCCCGAATGGGTCACTGGTTTTTTGTGCTTGACAGTGCATTCAGAATGTGTTATCATGCTTGAAAATCGAATATCACAA
>CADCPV010000507.1 GCA_902803345.1 uncultured Eubacteriales bacterium
CCGAAGGAGCGCATAAGCCCGGTAATATACTCCGCAAGCTCACTGTTGCTGAACACCGTATCGGACCGGAAACCGTGCGATAAAAAAGACTCCTTCAGCATCAGCTCCATCGCACTCATGGGAAACCGGCCGGAGAGGGTGCCCTCCATTCTTTCTTCCCTGGATCCGGGCGCTGCTGCCCGGTCTTTTCCCGGCACGAACAGATCATTCATTTCCTTTGAATTTTGAACCGTATTCTTCATTTCCCTCCGAGTATGGGTGACTGAAAGGAGACAGGGAACTTTGGAACGGTCCTCTGTCTCCTGGCAAATGTCCGAAAGTGCAAATAACTCTGTCCTGTATTGTAAATGTATATACACTCGTATACAAGTAGAATAACAGAAAGAGAGTCTGCTTCTTATCCGAAGCGCAATTGGTTTTGACGTCCTGATCAGCACATTGTCAGGAACTGAAGGGGGAAAAATGGCTAAAACAAAGGTAAATGAGAAGGGAGTTCCCTGCGGCGCGAGAGAACACATGCCTTTATGGTATCCGCTGATCTGGTCGTCCAGGGGCGTGGCGAACGCGATCAATGTGATCTTCGTTGGCTATATCACATTCTACTGCACGGATATTCTCGGGCTGAGCGCCCTTATTGTGGGCGGAATGCTGGTCGCTTCCAAGATCATCGACGCGTTCACAGATCTCGGCATCGGATATCTCATCGACCGCACCCATACAAGGTTCGGCAAGGCAAGGCCTTATGAATTCTTCATCATCTTCCAGTGGCTGCTGACGATAATCATGTTCTCCATCCCGGACGTGAGTCCTGCGATGCAGTACGTGTTTGTTTTCATACTCTACGTGCTGGTCAACGCTATCTGCGTGACGGCCTTAGGCGGCGCGGACGCGGTCTACATGTCCAGGACCTTCACCACGGACGGCAACCGCATCGTCGCGATGAGCGTCAACGGCGTCATCGTCATGTTCTTCAGCATCGCGTTCAATATCGCGTTCCCTCAGCTGCTTGCAACCCTCGGCACGACAAAGGCCGGATGGACCCAGATGGCGGCTATGCTTGGCATTCCGCTGGCGGCGATCGGCATGCTCCGCTTCATTTTCTGCAAGGAAGTGGTAAAGGACGACGCCATGGAGGACGCGCACGCCGGGCAGCGGAAGAAAGCCGGGAACAATACCTTCGGCGAGACCTTTGCCGCAATCACGAAGAACCGGTTCCTCATCATCCTTGTCGGAATGATGATTATTATCAATGTGATGAACGGCATGGGCACCGTCACCACCTATTACTTCAAGTACATCATGGGCGACGTCGGACTGATTTCTCTCGCATCTCTGACCTCCCTGATCGCGCCGATCGGCCTGATCTTCTTCCCGGCCCTCGCGAAGAAGTTTGGCACGACGAAAATCCTCCAGGTCTGCGCCGGCCTCGGCATCATCGGTATGACGATCCGTACCGTCGGCGGACCGAACATCATAACCATTATCATCGGCGGCATGTTCTTCGGGCTGGCCCTGATGCCTTTAAGCCTCATGATCAACACCTACATCATTGACTGCATGGACTACGGCGAGTGGAAGACCGGCATTCGCGTGGAGGGTATGGTCGCCTCCGTGGTCAACTTCTCCGGAAAGGTCGGCTCCGCCGTCGCCTCCGGCGTTGTCGGCATCGTGATGGGCCTCGCAGGATACGACGGGAATCTGGCGGTCCAGTCCCAGGGCGCGAATGGCGCGATCGTCGGACTGTACAACCTCCTGCCTCTGGCACTGTGCGTCGTGATGCTCGTACTTGCCATGATGTATCAGGTGGATAAATACCGCCCTCAGATGGAAGCCGACCTTAAGGCAAAGCACAGCTGACGGGCGGCTGTAAGGCCGCCCCGGAACGGAAGCGGACCCTGAGACGAAGCACCTCATATCGGGGATTATCATGAAAGCAATTCATCTGAGAACGGAATATCTGGACAGCCCTCTCGGGCTTGGAAACACGAACCCCCGCTTCTTCTGGTGGTGTGAGGGCGGGATCCGGCAGACTGCGTACCGTATCGTCTGCCGGGAGATCCGGCCCGGCCGCGGTACGGATGCGGCGGGAGCCGGCCGGAACTTCTCCGGTGCCGCCGGTGACTCCCCAGGAGCCGGCCAAAACTTCTCCGACACCGGTGAGACCCTCTGGGACAGCGGCTGGGTGGAATCC
>CADCPV010000508.1 GCA_902803345.1 uncultured Eubacteriales bacterium
AAGATGGCGGCCATCATTCCGGATGAGCAGGCGGCCAGCTACTTCGGTACTTCTGTACTTACACACGCCAAGCAGCGAATTCCGTGGCTTCTCATCCTCATGCTGTCCGCTACATTGACCGGAATGGTGACGTCACATTATGAGTCCGCCTTTAACGCGATCCCGCTGCTCGTCGCCTTTATGCCGATGCTGATGGATACGCCCGGCAACTGCGGAAACCAGGTGTGCACGCTCATGGTGCGCGGACTTGCGCTCGGCGAGGTGACGGTGCAGGATCTCGGCAAAGTGATCTGGAAGGAGCTGCGCGTATCTTCCCTTGTGGGCTGCGTGCTCGGAATTGTCAACGGCGGAAGGATTCTTCTTATGTATCGCGTGATTCCGCAGATGACCGGAAGAGCAGCGGATCCGAACGCGCTCCGTTATGCGATCGTTGTGAGCATTGCCCTGTTCTGCGCGATTGTTCTGTCAAAACTGGTCGGCGCGATCCTCCCGCTTGCAGCCAAGCTGATCGGTGCGGACCCGGCGCTCGTCGCGACGCCGTTTATTACGACGATCGTGGACGCGTGTTCGCTGATCATCTTCTTCCACATTGCGGAGGTAGTATTTGCTTCGGAAATTACGACGAAGCTTGTCGGATGACGATAAAGGGAAGCCGCAGGCCGGAATCAATAAGGGGGCACAGGCGCACGGATCAAAACGGAAACAGGCAGAGACTCACAGGCCAAAGCAGCAATGGGAACAGGAGGACTCTATGAAAATTATTGAAAATGGAACACTTGTGACCCCCGGCGGGCTTGTGTCCTCTTCACTTGCAATGAACGGCGGGAAAATCGTCAAAATCGGGAAGATCCTGCCCGGAGAAGGGGACGAAGTGATCGACGCGAAAGGCTGTCTCGTATACCCCGGCTTTATCGACGGGCATACGCACCTCGACCTTCCGGTCGCCGGCACGGTCACGGCGGACGATTTCGCAAGCGGGACAGCGGGAGCTGTCGCGGGCGGAACGACCACGGTGGTGGATTTCGCGACGCAGTATAAGGGCGATACATTGCTCGGCGCCCTTGATACCTGGAAGAAAAAAGCGGAGGGAGTATCCCGATGCAACTATGCGTTCCACATGGCAATCTGTGACTGGAATGAGGAGGCGAAACGGCAGATCCCGGCCATGAAGGAAGAGGGCGTCACGTCGTTCAAAGTGTATATGGCCTATGACACGGCACTCACCGATGCACAGATCCTGGAGGTTCTCCGCGAAGTGAAGAAGATCGGCGGAATTGTGGGGTGCCACTGCGAAAATGGTTCTCTCGTCGTAAAAATGCAGCAGGACCAGCTGGCGGCCGGTCACACAGATCCCTCCGCCCATCCGCTGAGCAGGCCGTCCGAGGTGGAGGCGGAAGCGGTGAACCGTTTCTGCTATCTGGGAAAACTGGCGGACACGCCGGTTCACATCGTGCACCTCAGTACGAAAGCGGGGCTTGAAGAAATCCGTGCCGCGCGGGCGAGAGGGCAGGAAGTACTGGTAGAGTCCTGTCCGCAATATATGCTTTTTGATGACTCAAAGTATTCACTGCCGGGTTTTGAAGGCGCAAAGTACGTCTGCAGCCCTCCCCTGCGAAAGAAGGAGGATGTGGATGCCCTGAAGAAAGCTGTCTTAGCCGGTGAAATTGACAGTATCGCGACGGATCACTGCAGTTTCCGCTATGATACGCAGAAGTGCGCGGGACTGGATGATTTTACAAAGATCCCCAACGGAGCCCCCGGAATCGAGCACAGGCCGGTGATCTTCATGCATATCTTCGGAGACAGTCTGAAGCCGGAGGATTACTGCAGATATTTGAGCGCCGGACCTGCGCAGGTGTTCGGCATGTACCCGCAGAAAGGTGCCCTTCAGGAGGGAGCGGATGCGGATGTGGTCGTCTGGGATCCCTCTGTGCGGTGGACGATTACGGCTGCTTCCCAGCACCAGAATGTCGACTACACACCGTTTGAGGGAATGGAGGTTCTCGGGAGACCGCGGTATACGTTTGTCGGCGGCGAACTGGCCGCGAAAGACGGGGAACCGACGGAAGCCGCTTATGGCAGGTATACAGC